>NZ_JBEAAM010000016.1:0-91831 GCF_040066175.1 Fontimonas sp. SYSU GA230001 | reverse complement strand
GGGCATCAACAACAAGATCAAGGTCATCAAGCGCATGGCCTACGGCTTCCGCGACGACCACTACTTCTTCCTCAAAATCCGCGCAGCGTTCCCCGGAATCGGGTGAAGAACCTAATTTTTCGCATTGCCGCACAGGTCTGCAATTGCGTCCTGCACGCTTGCGTACTCAACGAACTCGCCGCGGTTGATCCGCTCTACGGACGCCTTCACTCGCCGATACTCTCGCGCCGTCAGCGTCACGCCGGTCTTGTTCAGCTGGCTTTCCCGGATGTGCGGGTTCGGCAGCGTCACGTGCGCGCGCTTCGCTTCATGTTTACGGACTTTGCGGATTCGAGTCGTGGACATAGTTGTCACCCCTGCGGCCATTCTAGCGCACACGCTCCAGCCACCGCATCGCGGCGATCGCGGTCTTGAACCGCTTTCCGCCGCCGCGACGGTCCGCCTCGTTTGCCTCTGCGCGGATTGTATCTCGCCGACGGTCGCCACCGGCAGTGCTGGCGACCGTCGGCGCGCTGCCGCTATCCCTCGTCTGCCGCGCCGCCCCCGCCGCCCGGCTTGTCGCCGTCGGCTTCCGCGCCCTCGTCGTCATCGAACGCCTGCAGCAGCTCCGCGCGCAGCTTCTCGAACCACGGCGCGTGCGCCGTCACGCGGGTATCGAAGCGTGCCAGCGCCTGCAGCCAATCCGGCGACTGCAGTGTTCCCCGCGCACGTGGGGATGAACCGACCGAGCGCTACCTGCGGGTGGTGCGCTGGGCGTGTTCCCCGCGCACGCGGGGATGAACCGGCAGTGGCGGCACTACTGGCGGCACTACTGGCGTGTTCCCCGCGCACGCGGGGATGAACCGCGCAACATCGTGACGGTGGATGTCGGCGTCCCGTGTTCCAGTTCGCTGTGAAGACGATACTCTGTCGTCAGGCCGAACGGCAGTACTCGCCAGGGTCGCTACGCTGGCGCCTCGGGTCAGGTGTGTGGATCGCTTGCATTCGTGCATCCAGCCCGGAAAATGCGCGTCCATGACGCCGTGGAGGGCCTATGTCGCAGGTGATTTCGGGTAGGGCGGTGAACGGTAGCAAGGGCGTGTCCCTGACCCGCTATCTGATCGAGGAGCAGCGGGCGGGGCGCATCAACGGCGATCTGCGTCTGTTGATCGAGGTGGTGGCGCGGGCGTGCAAGTCGATCGCCCACGCGGTGAGCAAGGGGGCGCTCGGCGGTGTGCTCGGCGACGCCGGTACCGACAACATCCAGGGCGAGGTGCAGAAGAAGCTGGATGTGCTGTCGAACGAGATCCTGATCGAGGCCAACGAGTGGGGCGGTCATCTGGCCGGTCTCGCATCGGAGGAGATGGATCACTGCCAGCCCATCCCCAACGTCTATCCAAAAGGCAATTACCTGCTGCTGTTCGATCCGCTCGATGGCTCCAGCAACATCGACGTGAACGTCAGCGTCGGCACGATCTTCTCGGTTCTGCGCTGCCCCGACGGTGTCACCGAGCCGAACGACGAGCATTTCCTGCAGCCCGGCAAGACGCAGGTCGCTGCGGGTTACACCGTTTACGGGCCAAGCACGATGCTGGTGCTGACGGTGGGCCACGGCACGCACGCATTCACGCTGGACCGTGAACAGGGCAGTTTCGTGATGACCCAGCGCGACATGCGGATTCCGGGCGACACGAAGGAGTTCGCGGTCAACATGTCGAACCTGCGGCACTGGCATCCGCCGATGCGGCGCTATATCGACGAGCTGCTCGCCGGCAAGACCGGGCCGCGCGGCAAGGATTTCAACATGCGCTGGGTGGCGTCGATGGTCGCGGACGTGCATCGCATCCTCACGCGGGGCGGCATCTTCATCTATCCGCGCGATCTCAAGGAACCGGACAAGCCGGGCAAGCTGCGCCTGATGTACGAGGCCAATCCGATGGCCTTCATCGTCGAGCAGGCCGGCGGCGCGGCGACCAACGGCTATGACCGCATCCTCGACATCGCGCCATCGAAGCTGCACCAGCGCGTGGCGGTGTTTCTCGGCTCGAAGAACGAGGTCGAGATCGCGACGCGCTACCACCGCGAGACACAGTAGGCGCCGCTCAGTGGTGCTCTGATTTCTCGGCGGCGCGCTCGGCGAATTGCTGTGCGCTGCCGAGGACGGCGTCGCGGATGCCCAAGGCGTTGACCCAGAACGCGAGTACGGCCGCCAGCAGTGCCGCGCCGAGCAGCGGGTGCGGCCGCTCGATGGCCTCGCCGGGCTCGCCGAGCTTGTGCCCGGTGATCATGCCGCGCGCCAGATTCTCGCGGTGCAGCGCGCTGCTGACGATCACACCGAGAACGTGGATCACGGCGAGCGCGAGCGTTGCGTTGCCGAGCACTTCGTGGAGTTCTCCGACGAACTCGCCGCCGAGCTCGTGGAGGTGCGCATAGCCGCTCAGTGCCGTGCCGAGGCCGAGCGCCAGCAGGGCGTAGATCGCCCAGCTGCCGGCCGGGTTGTGGCCGGTGTAGTGCTGTGGCTCGCCGCGGGCCAGCCCGCGCAGGTAGGACCACACCGCGGACGGACCGTAGTGGAAACTGGAGAAGCGCGCGTGGCGGCTGCCGACCAGGCCCCAGACGGCGCGGAACAGGATCAGTGCGCCGAAGGTGAAGCCGAGCGTCGCGTGGACCAGGCGCCAGTCGTCCTGCTCCGCGAGCGCATAGGCACCGATGAAGCACAGCGCCAGCAGCCAGTGGAACACCCGTGTGGGCAGGTCCCAGACCAGGACCGATTGACGTGACATTGGCTTCCTCCGCGGCGCGTCCGCACGGAGTTTGGCACGCGCGAATTCGGTTTACTGTTGACGTGGATCAAAACCGGGAAAGCGCTTGGGCATGTCGGCGTAGTAGGCGTGTTGCTCGTCGGTCGTCGCCGGCGGTGTGACGATCTGCAGCGTCACGTACTGGTCGCCCGGCACTGGGCCGGGCAGGCCGCGTCCCTTGAGACGCATCTTGCGCCCGCTCTGGCTGTTCGCCGGTAGTGCCAGTTCCACCGTGCCGCCCAGCGTCGGCACCGGCACCTTGGCGCCGAGCGCGATCTCCCAGGGGGCGACCTTGAGCGTGTGGTAGATGTCTGAGTTCTCGACTTCGAACAGCGGGTGCCGGGCGAACTCGATCTCCAGCAGCAGATCGCCCCCGTCTTCGCCCTGTTTGGCGAGGCGGATCGTCTTGCCGCCGGTAATGCCCTTGGGGATGCGCACGGTGAGCTGGCGGTTGCCGACGCTGATCTGTTTCTGCGCGCCGCTGTACGAGTCTTCCAGGGTGATGACCAGCCGCGCGCGCGTGTCGGCCGGCGCACTCTCCGCGAACCCGCCGAAGCCGCCGCCGCGCATGCCGGCACCCATGCCGCCCATGCCGCCGAACAGCTGCGAGAAGAAGTCGGAAAAGCCGCCGAAGTCCTCGGTGCCACGACCGCGTCCGCGGCCGCCGGCGTGCCCGAAGCCCATGTCCCAGCCGGGCGGCGGGGTGAACTGCTGGCCGGCCTTCCAGTTCGCTCCCAGCGCGTCGTAGGCCTTGCGCTTCTGCGGGTCGCTCAGCACCTCGTTGGCCTCGTTGATCTCCTTGAACTTGTCCTCCGCGCCCTTGGCTTTGTTCTTGTCCGGGTGATATTCGCGCGCGAGCTTGCGGTAGGCGCGCTTGATCTCGTCGGACGTGGCGCCGCGGGAGACGCCGAGAATCTTGTAGTAATCCTTGTATTGCATCGCTTGATCGGATCCGGAAGGACGACCGGGGACTCTAAACGAATCGGGGCGCTTGCGCGCCCCGATATTTTTCACCGCTTCAATGCGTCACCGCGATCTTGCGGGGCTGGGCCTGCGGACGCTTGGGGATGACGACTTCCAGCACGCCGTTCTTGCCACTCGCGGAGACGCTGTCGGCATCGACGGTGTCGGGGAGAACGAAGCGGCGCAGGAACTTGCCGCTGGCACGTTCGCTGCGGCGACGCTCGACGCCGTTCTGTTCGACGGCCTGCTCGCGTGTGCCGGAAAGGGTCAGGACGCCCTTCTCCAGCGTGATCTCGATGCTCGACGGTTCGATGCCCGGCACGTCGGCGTGCAGCACGAACCGGTCGGCGTACTCCTCGATATCGACCGGCGGCACCCAGTCCGCAGTCGCGGCGCTGGACGCGTCGGTGGTGCGTTCGAACAGGCGGTTGACTTCGTTGAGCAGCTCGCGGTGGAGCGCCCAGGGTTCATAACGGGTGATGCTCATGGGACCTCCTTGCGGGACCAGGTGACTGTGCCCTCAATCTAGGGCTGGGTCCGCGGTTTTCAAGACTCAGCCGGCCGTCCGCAGTGGCGGTGGTGCGACCTTGAGGACCTCGTCGAACGTGGTCACCCCCAAGGCCACCTTCTGCGCGCCGGCGATGCGCAGCGGCAGCATGCCCTCGCGGATCGCCGTCTCGCGCAGGCGCGCCGGGTCGGCGTCGCTGCGGATCAGGGCCTTCAGCGCGGGCGACAGGACCATCATCTCGTAGATGCCGATGCGTCCGAGGAAGCCGGTTTCACGGCATTCCAGGCAGCCGTTGGCGGCGAACAGCTGCGGCGGGGCGGTGAGCGTCCAGCCGGCGGTGAGCTCCTTCCAGGCGCCCGGATCGACCGGCCGCGGCGTCTTGCAGTGCGGGCACAGGGTGCGCACCAGGCGCTGCGCGACCACGCCCAGCAGCGTCGCCTTGAGCAGGTAGGGCGGCACACCGAGGTCGAGCAGGCGGGTGATCGCGGACGGTGCGTCGTTGGTGTGGACCGTCGACAGCACCAGATGGCCGGTCAGTGCCGCCTGCACCGCGACCTCTGCGGTCTCCAGGTCGCGGATCTCGCCGACCATGATGATGTCCGGGTCCTGCCGCATCAGCGCACGGATGCCGGTGGCGAAGCCGAGGTCGATGCCGGGCTGGACCTGCATCTGGTTGAAGGCCGGTTCGACCAGCTCGATCGGGTCCTCGATCGTGCAGACGTTGACCTGCGGGGTCGCCAGTTGCTTGAGCGTCGAGTACAGCGTCGTCGTCTTGCCGGACCCGGTCGGACCGGTGACCAGGATGATGCCGTGCGGCTGGCGGATCAGTTCCCGCCAGCGGGTGACGTCCTGTCCGGTGAACCCCAGCGCCGGGAAGTCCTTGACCAGCACCTCCGGGTCGAAGACGCGCAGCACGATCTTCTCGCCGAACGCCGTCGGCAGGCTCGACACGCGCAGCTCGATCTCCTTGCCGCCCGGCGTGCGCGTCTTGATGCGTCCGTCCTGCGGCCGCCGCTTCTCCGCCACATCCATGCGCGCCAGGATCTTGATGCGGCTCGACACCGCCGCGTAGATGCCGGCCGGCAGCTGATAGACCTCGTGCAGCACGCCGTCGATGCGGAAGCGCACCTGGGCGATGTCGCGCCGCGGTTCCAGGTGGATGTCGGATGCGCGCTGCTCGAAGGCATACTGCAGCAGCCAGTCAACGACCGCGACGATGTGCTGGTCGTCGGCACTGAGGCTGCCGCGGCGGCCCAGCTCGGTCAGCTGTTCGAGATTCTGCAGGTCGCCGCCCGGGGCACGCCGGCGTTCGCTCTCCGCCGATTTCACCGAGCGCGCCAGCGCATAGAACTCCACCAAGTAGCGTTCGATGTCGGCGACGCTGGCGACCACCCGCTGCACGGGTTGCTTGACCAGCCGGGCGATGTCGGTTTCCCAGCCGCGGTCGAAGGGATCGGCGACGGCGATCACCAGCTCGGCCGGAGTCAGTTTCAGCGGCAGGATGCCGGCGCGTGCCGCGTAGGGATAGGGCAGGACCGCGGTGACGCGCGCCACGTCGATCTGCAGGGGGTCGATGCGCTGGTAGGGGAGGCCGCTGCGCTGCGCCAGCCACTGGCTCAGTGCATCCAGCGTGAGCGCGCTGCCCGGCGTGCGCGCATCCGGCAGGCTGTGCGCCGCGATCGCCGGCAGGAGCTTGCGCGGCGCCAGGCCGCGCAGCTCGCCACGCAGCGCACGTGCCTGATCGGGGCTCAGGACGCGGTCGGCGACGAGGGCATCGAGCACGCTGTCGCCGTCGAGTCGCAGCAGCGGCACCGGCGTTTCCGCGGCAGGGTTCATGCGCCTAAGTTAGCATCCGCGCGGGGGGATCTGCGCAGGGGAGTTCATGTACGACTATGTGATTGTCGGCGGCGGCTCGGCGGGCTGCGTGCTCGCCAACCGGCTCAGCGCCAGTGGCCGCCACCAGGTCTGTCTGCTGGAAGCGGGGCCGCGCGACACGAGCCCGCTGATCCGCATGCCGGCGGGCGTGATCGCGATGTTGCGGTCGGACACCTACAACTGGAAATTCTGGACCGTGCCGCAGCCGCTGATGGGCAACCGGCGACTGTACTGGCCGCGCGGGCGCACGCTCGGCGGCAGTTCGTCGATCAACGCCATGTGCTACATCCGCGGCCACGCCTGGGACTACGACCACTGGGCCGAACTGGGCAACGCCGGCTGGAGCTACCGCGACGTCCTGCCTTACTTCAAGAGGCTGGAAAACTTCGAGCCCGGTGCGGACGACTGGCACGGGCAGGGCGGGCCGCTGAACGTCGCGCGGCTGATCCAGCCCAATCCGTTGTCGGCCACCTACCTGCAGGCCGCACAGCAGTCCGGGCACGCGATGAACGCGGACTTCAACGGCCGCGAGCAGGAGGGGATGGGCTACTACCATGTCGCCCAGCGCGGCGGCGAACGCTGCAGCAACGCGCGCGCCTACCTGCGCCCGGCCGAAGGTCGGCGCAACCTCACGGTGATGACCGGTGTGCGGGCGACGCGGATCCTGTTCGACGGCCTGCGTGCGGTCGGCGTGCGCTACTTCGTCGATGGCGTGTATCGCGAGGTGCTGGCGCGGCGCGAAGTGATCCTGAGTGCCGGCGCGATCGGCTCGCCGCAGCTGCTGATGCTGTCCGGCGTCGGCCCCGAGGAAGAGCTGCGCCGCCACGCGATCGGACGGGTGCATGTGCTGCCGGGGGTCGGCAAGAACCTGCAGGACCATCTCGACGCCTTCGTCTCGATGCGCAGCCGCACGCGGCTGGGATTCTCGTTCCATCCGCTGTCGGCGCTGCGCTCGCTCAAGGCACTGCTGCTCTACCTGTTCGGCCGGCGCGGCGAGCTGACCAGCAACATCGCCGAGGCAGGAGGCTTCCTCAAGTCCGATCCGGCGGAGCCGGTGCCGGACCTGCAGTTCCACTTCGTCCCGCTGGGCAACGCGCATCACGGACTCGACCTGCGCCCGCTGTTCAAGGGCTATGCGCATTCGATACTGGCCTGCGACCTGCGCCCGCGCTCGCGTGGCGAGATCCGGCTCGCCAGCGCGGACCCGCTCGCGGCACCCGAGATCGATCCCCGGCATTTCGAAGATCCGCGCGATCTGGACAAGCTGGTCGCGGCGATCCGCAAGGCGCGCGAGATCTTCGCCCAGCCGGCGTTCGCGCCACACAACGGCGAGGAACTGGAGCCGGGCGCCGCCTTGCAGACCGACGACGAGCTGCGCGCCTGGCTGCGCGAGCACGCCGAGACGCTCTACCATCCGGTCGGCACTTGCAAGATGGGCAGCGACGCGCTGGCGGTGGTCGATGCGCGGCTGCGCGTGCACGGTCTGGCCGCACTGCGCGTGGTCGATGCGTCTATCATGCCCACTCTGGTCGGCGGCAACACCAATGCGCCGACGACGATGATCGCCGAGAAGGCCGCGGACATGATTCTCGAAGACGCGGCGCTGTCGGCCCAGGGAACAGCATGAGGACGTTCTGGACGGTGGTGGCCGGCATGACCGCCGCGGCGCTGTCGGCCTGCGGCATCGGCCGCTGGTTCGAGCGCGGTGAGCGGGTCGAGGTGTTCGAGGTCGCGCGCGCGCAGCTGTGCGGCGCCGAGCCGGGCGTGCGGCTGCTCGACTCGGCGGACGCGGTGCGCGACTGGCTGCAGCGCGCCGGCATCGCAGTGCGCCTGAGCGAGCCGCTGGAACCGGGGCGCTACGCGCTGATCGAGATGGGGCAGCGCACGACCGGCGGTTACGGTCTGGCGGTGAGTCGGCGGGCACGGCAGTCCGGAGCCGTGCTGCGGATCCAGGCGACCTTCTTCGCGCCTGCGCCCGGTGCGATGACCACGCAGATGCTCACCAGTCCCTGCGCACTGGTGCGCTTGCCGGACAGCGAATTCGGTGTCATCGAGGTGTACGACCAGAACGGCCAGCGTCGTCTCAGCAGTGTCGCCAACGGAGAGCGTGGATGAAGATGTGGAGCGGATGGTTGGCCGGTGCGGTGGCCGCGGTCGTGCATGCGGGCGCCGTCGCCGCGGCGGAGCCGGCACAGGGCGATGATGCAGCGACGGCGCGCGCGGTCGTCGAGGACTTCCACCGCGCGCTGGCCGAGGGCTACCGCGAGGGCGTGCTGCGGCTGGTGGATCCGCGCGTGGTGATCTTCGAGACCGGCTACGTCGATGTGGACCGCGACAACTATGCCGGCGCTCATCTCGACAACGATTTGCTCTACGCCGCGCAGGTCAAGCGCGAAGTGATCCACAGCGAGGCGACCGTGACCGGCGACATCGCCGTGGTCCTGACGCAGTCGCGCAATGCCGGTGAGTTCCTGGGCGCGAAGCTCGATCTCGAGAATACCGAGACGATGGTGCTGCGCCGCGGCAGCGATGGCTGGAAGATCGTGCACATCCACTGGTCGGGGCACGAGCGGGCGCCTGCCGGTCCCGACACCCATTGACGGAACGACCCGATGCTGAGTTTCCTGCCCGCACCGCTGCACGGCGCCGTGATGATGGTGCTGCTGATCGTCAACACCCTGATCTGGGCGGTGCCGGTGTACGCGGCCATCCTGCTCAAGCTGCTCGCGCCGCGCGGCGCCGCGCGCGACGCGGTGTCGCGCCTGGTCGCCTGGCTGGCGCAGAATTGGGCCATGGTCAATGTCGCGCTGGTCGATCTGCTGATGCGCATCGACTGGGACATCCACGTGGACGCGCAGCTCGACCCCAAGGGGCAGTATCTGGTCTGTGCCAATCACCAGTCGTGGAACGACATCTTCGTGCTGATGAAGGCCTTCGGCCGCAAGGCGCCGTTCTTCAAGTTCTTCATCAAGCAGGAGCTGATCTGGGTGCCGGTGCTGGGCCTGGCCTGGTGGGGACTCGACTACCCGTTCATGAAACGTCACACCAAGGAGCAGATCGAGAAGAACCCGGCGCTGCGCGGGCAGGATCTGGAGACGACGCGCAAGGCCTGCGAGCACTACCGCAACCAGCCGGTGATGATCCTGAACTTCCTCGAAGGCACGCGCTTCACGGTGGCCAAGCACGTCAAGCAGGGTTCGCCTTATACACACCTGCTCAAACCAAAATCCGGCGGCTTCGCGTTCACGCTGTCGGCACTCGGCGAGCAGCTCAACTCCCTGCTCGATGTGACCATCGTCTATCCGGAGGGCGCCAGGGGCTTCTGGGATTTTCTCGCCGGTCGGGTGCGCAAGGTCGTCGTCGATGTCCGCCAGATCAGGATTCCGCACGAGCTGTACACCGGCGACTACGAAACCGATCCGGCGTTCCGTGCCCGCTTCCACACGTGGATCGCCGAGCTGTGGGCGGCCAAGGACCGGCAGGTCGCCGAGATCCTTCAGTCGCGGTAGAACTGCTGTCTGAACTGGATCCGGATCGGCGCGTTGGCGCCGCTGGGCAGGACGCGCACATCGATGGTCATGTATTCGCCGTCGAGCGTGTCGAACGGGGCGATCACGTAGTGGACCTCGGCCTCGCGCACCGGCCGCAGCGCCAGCGTCTGCACGTGACCGAGCAGGGTGCTCGCAGTGCCGCTCGCGGTGGCCGGCACTGACTGGAAGCGGCCGTTCTCATCGGCCTGCTGGGTGTTGAGCACCAGCAGGATGCGTCCGCCACTGCGCTCGACGCCGAACTGGCGGGCGACCTCCGGCGTGAGCTGCGTGGTGTTGATCGTGGCGTAGTGAACGCGGTAGCGCCCCGCGTCCACGTACTGCTCGGCGTGCGCCGACAGTGCGATGCCACCGGCGAGCACGAGGGCGGACCACCATCTCATGGGCGCCGCTCCGGCGCGCGCGGCCCGGACGCCCGGGGGCCGGGCGCCTGAAGCATGTAGAGCGCGACTTCGCAGAACAGGTTGGGGGCGAGGCGGATGCGCGTGCCTTCCTGGTGCGAGCGGTCGAGCAGACGGCGGCTGAGTATCGTCCAGCCACGCTGGCGGCACAGGTCCTCGAAATCGTCCACCGTGCACAGATGAATGTTGGGCGTGTCGTACCAGCGCTCCGGCAGGGTCGGTGTCACCGGCATGCGCCCGGCGGCGAGCGCGGCGCGCACGCGCCAGTGGCCGAAGTTGGGGAAAGTGACGATGCCGACGCGGCCGACGCGCAGGATTTCGGCGAGCGCGGCGTCCGGCCGCTGCAACGCCTGCAGCGCCTGCGTCATGACCACGTAGTCGAAGGAGCCGTCCTCGAAGTCGCGCAGGCCGTCGTCGAGGTCGGCCTGGATGACATTGACGCCTGCCGCGACACAGCGCGCGACCTTGTCCGGATCGATCTCCAGACCGTAGCCGGTGACGTTCTGGTGCTGCGCCAGCCAGGTCAGCAGCGTGCCGTCGCCGCAGCCCAGATCGAGGATGCGCGCGCCGGGGCGGATCCACTCACAGATCGGCGCGAGGTCGGGGCGCAGGTCGCGGAACGCATTCGTCATGTGCCGGCCTCGCGTGCGACGCGGTCCAGATAGTTGCGCAGCACGGTGTGGTACTGCGGGATCGGCATCAGGAAATCGTCGTGACCGAGTTGCGATTCGACCAGCGCGTAGGACACGTCGCGGCCGGCGCGCACCAACGCGCGCACGATCTCGCGCGAGCGCGCCGGCGAGAAGCGCCAGTCGCTGGAAAACGCCACGACCAGGAAGCGCGCGCTCGCGCGGCGGAACGCGGTGACCAGATCGTCGCCGTACTCGCGCGCCGGATCGAAGTAATCCAGCGCCTTGGTCATCAGCAGGTAGGTGTTGGCGTCGAAGCGATCGACGAAGGACTGGCCTTGGTAGCGCAGGTAGCTTTCGACCTCGAACTCGACCTCGAAGTTGAAGTTGAACTGGTTGACGCGCTGCAGGCGACCGAACTTGGCGCGCATCGCCTCGTCCGACAGGTAGGTGATGTGGCCGAGCATGCGTGCCAGCTTGAGGCCGTGCGTGGGCACCACGCCGTAATCGTAGAAGCGGCCGCCATGGAAGTTCGGATCGGACAGGATCGCCTGGCGCGCGATCTCGTTGAACGCGATGTTCTGCGCCGACAGCTTGGGCGCGGCGGCGATCACCAGCGCGTGGGCGATGCGCTGCGGATAGTCGATCGCCCACTGCATGACCTGCATGCCACCGAGACTGCCACCGACGACCGCTGCCCAGCGCTCGATGCCCAGCGCATCCGCGAGCAGCGCCTGCGAGCGCACCCAGTCACGTACCGTCAGCAGCGGAAAGTCCGGGCCGTAGGGCCTGCCGGTATCGGGATTGAGCGTGTTCGGTCCGGTCGAACCCTTGCAGCCGCCGAGATTGTTCAGCGACACGACGAAGAAGCGGCGCGTGTCGATCGGCTTGCCGGGGCCGATGCAGTTGTCCCACCAGCCAGGCTTGCGATCCTGCCCGTCGTGGTAGCCGGCGGCATGGTGGTCGCCGGACAGCGCATGGCAGATCAGCACGGCGTTGCTGCGCGCCGCGTTGAGCGTGCCGTAGGTCTCGACTATCAATTCGTGCCGAGGCAGCGTGCGCCCGCAGTCCAGCGTGATCGGCTGCGCGATGGGGACGCGCCGCGGCGCGACCAGACCGACCGAATCGGCAGGAAAGCCCGGTCCGCTCATCGGCCTCAACGGAAGATGCCCGGCAAGGGCAGCAAGCGGTTCAGTACCTGCAGCAGCAGGATCACGATCAGCGGCGACAGGTCGAGGCCCGACAGCGGCGACAGAACGCGCCGCGCCGGCCGCAGCAGCGGCTCGTTCATGCTCCACAGGATGTTGCTGGCGGGGTTGTTCACGCCGGGTCCGAGCCACGACAGGATCGCCTGCACGAAGATCGTGAAGGTGTACAGGTTGACGACCACCACCAGCAGCTTGAGTGCGGCGAACCACAACGCAGACAGGGTGGTGACGCTGAATCCGAGCAGCCCGACAACGGTGTAGACGTAGGCCAGCGTGAGCGCGGCGACGACCAGGCCGGCGGCCAGGTTGAGGTTGCCGGCGGATGGAACGAAACGGCGCAGCCAGTCGGTCGGATAGCGCGTGGCCTTCCAGATCAGTTGCGAGATCGGGTTGTAGAAGTCGGCGCGCACCCACTGCAGGATCACGCGCAGCAGAAAGACCCACAACGCCAGGTCGAACAGCGTCGTCACCAGGAACAGCATCGCGTTGGAAGCGTTGGCGCCCATGTTCAGGTCTCTGCGTCCAGCTGATCGCCGAGTTCCGCGCCGCGCCGGGCCGCGGCGGTCAGCGCACCCGTGAAGATGCCCCGCAGTCCGGCCGCTTCCAGGTGGCTGACCGCGGCTTCGGTCGTGCCGCCCTTGGACGTCACGCGTGCGCGCAGCTCGGCGACATCGGTGTCACCTTCGGCCATGCGCGCCGCACCGATGAAAGTCTGGCGGGCCAGGCGTGCGGCCGTGTCCTCCGAGAGCCCGAGCTTCACGCCGGCGTCGCGCAGCACCTCGGTGAGCAGGAAGTAGTAGGCGGGCCCGGAGCCGGACAGCGCGGTGACCGCGTCCATCTGTGCCTCCGAGTCGAGCCAGACGCATTCGCCGGCGGCGGCGAGGATGTCGCCGGCGAGCTGGCGCGCCCCGACCGGTGTCTGCGGCGGTGCGTACAGCCCGGTGATCCCCGCGCGCAGCAGCGCCGGGGTATTCGGCATGCAGCGGACGTAATGGACCGAGTCGCCGAGCCAGCGGCGCAGGCTGTCGAGGCGGATGCCGGCGGCAATCGACACGACGACCGCGCCGGGCTTGAGCGACAGCCCGGCGCACACCGCACGCATATGCTGTGGCTTGACCGCCAGTACCACCGCGTCGGCATCGGCAGCGGCCTGCATTGCGTCGGCATGGACGGCGACGCCGAATTCACGCGCCAGCCAGTCGCGGCGCACGTCGCTGATTTCGGCGACGCGCAGGCTCGCGGCCGGCCGGCCGGCGGCGAGCAGGCCGCCGATCAGGCTGGCGGCCATGTTGCCGCCGCCGACAAAGGCGATGACCTCGGACATTCGGATGACAGGGACGGGCAAAAGTGCGCGGTATGATAGGGCATCGCGCCCGCAAGCTCACTTGGCAGTCCGACCGCCTGCCAGCGGCGGGTTGCCTGATCCACAGCGGGTGCCAATTTGAACGCGACGACACGGCCCAAGGCCGCCCACGACCTGTCCCGGTTGCTCGACGGCTATCGCGCGCGCATCGAAGCGGCGCGCGTCTATGACGTCGCCGTCGTCTCGCCGCTGGACGAGGCGCCCAGGCTGAGCCAGCGCCTGGACAACCGCGTGCTGCTCAAGCGCGAGGACCTACAGCCGGTGCACTCGTTCAAGCTGCGCGGTGCCTACAACCGCATCGCCCAGTTGACCGAGGCCGAGCGCGCGCGCGGTGTAATCACCGCTTCGGCCGGCAATCACGCGCAGGGCGTCGCGCTGGCGGCGAAGAAGTTCGGCCTGACCGCGTGGATCGTCATGCCGCGCACGACGCCGCAGGTCAAGGTCGATGCCGTGCGCGGCTTCGGCGGCAAGGCGATCCTGCACGGCGATGCCTACGACGACGCCCGCGAGCACGCGCTGGCACTGGCCGCGGACAAGGGCATGACGATGGTGCATCCCTACGACGACGCGGACGTGATCGCCGGCCAGGGCACGATCGGCCGCGAACTGCTGGAACAGTGCGGTCACCTCGATGCGGTGTTCGTGCCGGTCGGCGGCGGCGGCCTGCTGGCCGGCGTCGCCGCGTGGATCAAGGCGGTGCGGCCGGGCACGAAGGTGATCGCCGTCGAGCCCGAAGACTCCAACTGCTTCGAGGCGGCGATGCGCGCCGGCCGCCGCGTGGTGCTGCCGCAGGTCGGGCTGTTCGCCGACGGCGTCGCCGTCAAGCAGGTCGGCGAGGAGAACTTCCGCATCGCGCGGCACCTCGTGGACGGCTGCGTGCTGGTCAGCGTGGACGAGATCTGCGCGGCGACGCGCGACGTGTTCTACGAGAACCGGGCGATCCCGGAGCCGGCCGGCGCGCTCGCGCTGGCGGGTCTGAAGCGCTGGGTGCATGAGCAGAACGCGAAGAACCTGTCGCTGGCCGCCATTGTCTCGGGCGCCAACCTGAATTTCGACCGCCTGCGCCACATTGCAGAGCGCGCCGAATTGGGCGACGAGGCCGAGGTGCTGCTCGCGGTGACGATTCCCGAGCAACCGGGATCGTTCAAGAAGTTCCTGCGCCAGATCGGCCGGCGCGCGGTCACCGAGTTCAACTACCGCTATGCCTCGAACCAGGCGGCGCACGTCTTCGTCGGCATCAAGCTCGGCGATGGCCACGAGCAGCGCGTGGCGCTGATCGAGGGCCTGCGCGTACACGGCTATCCGGTCGTGGACATGACCGGCAACGACATGGCCAAGGAGCACGTGCGCTTCATGGTCGGTGGCCGCTGCCCGGGCCTGGCCAACGAACGCCTGTTCCGCTTCGAGTTTCCGGAGCGCCCCGGCGCCGCGCTGGATTTTCTCAACGCGATCGGTTCGCGCTGGAACATCTCGCTGTTCCACTACCGCAACCACGGTGCCGCCTACGGCCGCGTGCTGTGCGGCCTGCAGGTACCGAAGAAGGAATGGGCCGAGTGCCGCAGCGCGCTTGATGCGCTGGGCTATGAGTACGCCGAGGAGAGCGACAATCCGGCCTACGAGTTGTTTCTGGGTACGCGGTGAAATGAAAACAGCGCCGGTGCGCGTAACACGCGCCGGCGCTGTCGAAGCTGCCCGGGCAGCGGTTCGAACTCAGAACGTCGAGCAACTCCAGCCCGGACGCGCGGCGTCGGCGGGGCCGGTGGTCTTGTTCAGGTTCACTCGCGCCTTGAGGTAGTCATAGACCGCCTGGCTGTACGCGGCCTGATCCGACTTCGCGACGCCGTCGAAAGTGGCACCTTCGGTCATGTGCTGCGCAACCTCGCTGATTAGGTTCGGACGTCCCAGCTTCGGCTTGATGCCGTTCGCCTGGAGAATCGCTGCGGCCCACGCCGGTGCGGCCGGCTGCGCGCAAATGGTGTTGCCGCCACCGCCGCCGCAGGATTCGCCCTGCACCGTGACCAGGATCGTGCTGTCGCTGACGGTCACCTTCTGCGGTCCCGCGCTCGGATAGCGCAGCTTGCTCGCCTCGGCGTCGTAAACGACCGAGATCGTCGCCGTGCCGCAGGTCGCACCGGCCGTGATCTCGATCGGCAACGTCTGTCCGCAATACTCGAAGTCGAGGCTGTCCGGCGCCACGCTCGCCACGCCGGGGTCACTGCTCGTCACCGACGCGACGACGTGGAACGGCGTGCTGGTGTTCGGATCGGGGTCGATGTTGCAGGTGTTGTTCTGGTCGGCGTTGCTCTCGTGCACCGCCACCAGCGTGATGTTGAAAGTGGTCGATGCGGCCGGTTCGAGAGCGCTGTCGCCGCCGGTAGCGACGAGGTCGTCGGCGCCTGCCATTCCGGACAGGGCGATCAGGCCCATGCCCAGAAGCAGGCTGGAAATACGTTTGCGGATGAGGGTGTTCACGGGGTCTGCTCCTTCCCTGGCCTCTGCGCTTGAGCGTTCCATCCTGCCGTCGAGGCCCGAGTCGACTGCGGCGGGACGGCATGGGGCTGCACTGCAAGGCTTGCGGTCGTCCGCCCCTCCCATGGACGCCGCAGCGCGAGGTGACGCTTTACAAGCGAATGCCTCTGCGACGCACTATGAACCGGCAGAACCCGAATGGCGCCCCCTAGATAGGGGGCGTGATGTTTCATCTATGCCGACGCGGGTGAAGATGTGACCGCTTTCGCAAAACGGCGGCGCGTTCCGGCACGTTTGAGCCAAGCAATGCGCGAGGCTCAGCGCGACAAGCCGAGGATGTAGTGCCAATGGTCCTCGCGCACCGGCGTGACCGAGAGGCGGCTGCCGGGTTGCAGGATCAGCAGGCCGGCGAGCTGCTTTTCGTGCGCGCGCAGTGTCGCCAGCGTCACCGGAGTCTTCAGTTTTTTCTCGAACCTGACATCGACCTGCAGCCAGCGCGGTTCTTCGCGTTTCGACTTCGGGTCATAGTGGTCGGCCTGGGGGTCGAACTGGGTCGGATCGGGATAGGCGCCGGAGACGATGCGCATGATGCCGACGATGCCCGGTTCGGCGCAGCTGGAGTGATAGAAGAACGCCTGGTCGCCGGGCTTCATCTGGTCGCGGAACATGTTGCGCACCTGATAGTTGCGCACGCCGTCCCAGCCCGAGGTTTGATCCGGACGCCTGGCCAGATCGTCGATTGAAAAGCAGTCCGGCTCCGATTTCATCAGCCAGTAGGCCATATCAATCCTTTTTCAGTGACGATACCGTCGAGGCGCCGGTCCCAGGGATCGTGCGGGATGACGTCCACTTGTTGTGCTGCCAGCGCCCAGCCCAGGCACACCGGGCGCCGGTGCCTGCGCCGGGCGAGAAAGCGGTCGTAGTACCCGCCGCCCATGCCGAGCCGGTAACCGCGCGCATCGAAGCCCAGCAGCGGTGCGACCAGCAGGTCGATCCGTGCCGCACGCAGTCCGCGATCGGCTGTCACCGGTTCGGCGATGCCATAGCGGTTGCGATGCAGGCGCATGCCGCGCCGCAATTCGACGAAGCGCATCTCGCCGCGGCGACCGACGCGTGGTACGTAAACACGTTTGCCCAGCGACCACGCGCATTCGATCAACGGCACCGTCGGCAGTTCCGCGCCGCAGGCGAGGTACAGGGCGATGCAATGTGCGCGCTTCCAGACCCGCAGGCGCCCGAGGCTGCGCATCGCACGCCGCGCCGCTGCGGCGCGAACGGCGGCCGGAACGGCCGCGCGCCGCGACCGCAGTTCGCGGCGCAGCGCGCGCTTGGATTCGAGTGTGTCTCCCGCCTGTGCCGTCATCCGGTCATCGACCTTGAGACAGAGTCTCAAGTGGGTGCTGCGTCCGGCCATCGGGCTTCCCACTGCGGGGTGGGCCTGCACGCCCGGCTGGAGTAAGGCTCCCGGGGTTAACAAATAGGCTCAAGGGGTTCCAGACCAGCTGTCGAACACCGCAGGAGACACGTCGGAGAGCATACCATCGGCCCTTCATCGCTGCCGCGTCGCCCGTTCACCGTCCGTCGGTCGGCGGTGTCATTCCAGCGACAGCGACGAGTCGATGTCCAGTGACAGCTGGCGCAGGCGCTGCACCGCTTCCGGATTGACGCTGGCGACCCCTTCGACGCCCTTGAGCTCGAGCAGCTCGCGGGCGATGTTGAGCGCCGCCATCACCGCGATCTTCTCGGTGCCGAGCGCCTTGCCGCGGCGGCGGATGCTGGTCATGCGCTCGTTGAGATAGTCCGCCGATTTCACCAGCGCCTCGTGCTCTTCCGGCGGGCAGACGACGCTGTATTCCTTGCCCATGATGCGCACGGTCACGCTCAGGGCGTCGTCTTCTGTCTTGCGGCTCACGCCTGCTGCTCCGACTCGAGCGAACGCACGCGCTCGACGATGCCCTCGATGCGCCGCCGCAGCTCCGCGTTGAGCGCGAGCAGGCGATCGCGTTCCTGCAGGGCGCGCTTCTGCTCCAGGCGCGCCTGGCGGTAGGCGGCCAGCAGCCGCTGGATGCGCTCTTCGAGTTGCTGGATTTCAGCGTCGATCATGCACGGCAGTTTCCAGCAAAAAGGAGGCGCCGGCAATGTCTGCCGGCGCCTCTGGCAACTCCGCGCTGGAGCTACCTCACTGCAGCAGCAGGAAGAACGCGCCCTGGCCGCGGCGCACGCGCAGCAGGAGCTGGCCCTTGCCCTTCGCCAGCGCGCGGAATTCCTCCATCGTCGTGACCTGCTTGCGGTTGACCGACAGGATGACGTCGCCCTGGCGCAGGCCCGCTGCCGCTGCCGGCGAACCCTGCTGCACCGACTGCACGACGATGCCGCTGTCGATGCCATTGGTCTTGGCGCTGTCGTCCACCGGTGCGAACGTGGCGCCGGCGAGTCGCGGGTGCAGGTCGTCGCCGGTCGATGCCGCTTCGTCGTCCTTGCCGATCACCACCGACACCTTGCGTGGCTTGCCTTCGCGCAGGAGCTTGAGTTCGACCTTGTCGCCGACACGCAGCAGGCCGACGATGTTGCGCAGCTGGGCGAAGCTTTCCAGCGGCTTGCCATTGGCTTCGAGAATGATGTCCTCGGCCTTGATGCCGGCTTTTTCCGCCGGTGACTTGGGCAGCACGCGGGTGACGATGGCGCCGCGCGTGTCCTTGAGGTCGAAGGCCTTGGCCAGATCCGGCGTCAGATCCTGGCCGGTGATGCCGATGCGGCCGCGCTTGACTTCGCCGGTCTCGATCAGCTGCGTCATGATGTTCTTCGCCAGATTCGACGGAATCGCGAAGCCGATGCCGATGTTGCCGCCGGAGCGCGAGTAGATCATCGACGGAACGCCGACCAGCTCGCCGCGCAGGTTGACCAGCGCGCCGCCGGAGTTGCCCGGGTTGATCGAAGCATCCGTCTGGATGAAGTCGGCGTAGCCGTCGCTGACGCCGGTGCGGCCGAGCGCGCTGACGATGCCGCTGGTGACGGTCTGGCGCAGGTTGAACGGTGAGCCGATCGCCACGACGAAATCGCCGACTTCGAGGGCGTCCGAGTTGGCCATCGGCACCTGGATCAGCTTGTCGGCATCGATCTTGAGCACGGCGATGTCGGTGTCGGGATCGCGGCCGACGAGCTTGGCGTCGAACTCGCGGTCGTCGTTGAGGCGGACCTTGATCTGCTTGGCATTCTCGACGACGTGCGCATTGGTCAGCACGTAGCCTTTCGCCGCGTCGACGATCGTGCCGGAGCCGACCGACTGGAACTCGCGCTCCTGCGGCATGTCCGGCACGCCGAAGAAGCGGCGGAAGAACGGGTCGTCCATGAAAGGTCCCATCGGGTTCTGGATCTTGACCTCGCCGGTGACCGAGATGTTGACGACGCCGGGCATCACCTGCTTGAGCATCGGCGCCAGCGACGGCAGGGCCTGCTGACTGGGGACGGCCATCGGGATGTCGGCATGCACCGCCGGCGGTGCGCCGGACATGATCAGGGCCGCGGTCAGCACCGAGGCGGATACCGCCAGCGGCGCGAAGATCTTCATCGCAAGTTCTTTGGACATCGGGTTCCTTGTTCGCCAGGGGGCTGCCGGACCGGCAGCGGCGCTAAGACCGCGGCGGTCGCGGCAAGTTTCAGCGCAGCCGGATCCGTGGGTTGAGGCTGTAGCGGCCGGTGATGCTGGCGCGGTCGAGGATGTGGCCGGCCAGTGCCTTGCCCAGGTCGGCCAGCGTGAACGCGTCTCCGACCGGACAGTGTTCCAGGTCGGTGGCGAGGATCTCGAAACGATAGTGGTGCACGCGCGCATCGTTCCAGGGCGGACAGGGGCCGTCGTAACCACGGTAGACGCCGTCCATCGCCGCGTCGCCCTTGAACCAGCCGGTGTAGTCGTTGATCCCCTGGCGGCTGCCCGGCGGTCCGGCCGGGTCGGTCCTGCCGCGCGGCGCGACGCCGTCCGAGCAGCTGCCCTCGGCGATCTCGCGGACGCCGGGGGGTATATCGACCATCAGCCAGTGCACGAATTCCGCGCGCGGCAGTTCCGTCGGCACGATCCGCCCCTCGCGGTTGACGTCGTCCGGCCGGGTCGGTGCGTCGGCATCGATGCAGGTCAGGACGAAGCTGCGCGTGCCTTCCGGGACCGCGGTCCAGGCCAGATGCGGATTGCGGTTGTCCGCGAGCCGCACATGTCCCTTGGGCGCGCGGACCGCAAAGGCGCAGCGCCCGGGAATCGGTCCGTTGGGACGGAAGCTGCGGCTGATCAGTTTCATCTCGTGCTCCGGTGGACGTTGCGCGGCGATCATCGCCCCGTGCGCGGCTCAGCGCCAGCGGGTGCGAAGATTGTCCTGCAGTCCGTGGCGGATGCCGGTGCCCAGCCCGACCAGGCCATGCGAGAGTCGCTCGGACAGCGGCTTGCGCCGGTGGAAGCGGATCTCGATGAGCTCGGCGTGGTCCGCGCGTTCCAGCAAGTAGTCGTCGCTGGTCTGCAGTTCGTCGACCAGCTTCAAATCCTTGGCGCGGGTGCCGAACCAGTGTTCGCCGGTGGCCACCTTGTCGAGTTCGAGTTGCGGGCGATGCTCGCCGACGAACTGCTTGAACAGACGGTGTGTGTCCTCCAGTTCTTCGCGGAACTTGGCGCGGGCGGCTTCCGTGTTCTCGCCAAACAGGGTCAGCGTGCGCTTGAACTCGCCGGCGGTGTGCAGCTCGTAATCGACGTCAAGACGGCGCAGCAGGCGGCTGAAGTTCGGCAGCTGGCCGACGACGCCGATCGATCCGACGACCGCAAAGGGCGCGGCGATGACGCGGCTGGCGACGCAGGCCATCAGATAGCCGCCGCTGGCGGCCACCTTGTCGATGGCCGCGACCAGCTCGATGCCACGGCTGCGAATCCGTGCGAGCTGCGAGGCCGCCAAGCCATACGCATGGACCAGCCCACCCTCGCTTTCCAGGCGCAGCAGCACGGTGTCGCCGGGCTTGGCGACCTGGAGCACGGCGCTGATCTCCTCGCGCAGTTCCTCGACCGCGTGCGCGTGCAGGTCGCCCTTGAAGTTGAGCACGTAAACGCTCGGCCGTTCCGGCGCGGTCCCCTTGTGCCGGGACTTGGCATCGATCTTGCGGCGCTTGTGCAGCTTCTTGAGTTCGGCATCGGGCAGCAGCATCTCGCTCAGGCTGTCGGCCATGTCGCGAAAGCGGTCGTTCAGGTTGCGAACTTCCAGGTGCTCCGGCGGGCGCAGCGAGTTCAGCTGACGTACAGCGCCGATCAGGATCGTGACGACCGCCAGCAGCACCACGACGACGGTGACCGACTTTGCGAGAAAGATCAGGTAGCTCTGCAGGAAGCTCTCGAACATGGCTGTGGTGCAAAATGAAAACTCGGACGATATGATATCGGTCGATGTTGGGGTGCTGTGCCACGGATGGACTCCGCGGTCGGCTGCGTTTCGGCGTGTGAATCCAAGAATCAACGAGGTCGACAAATGAAGATGAGGGGTTACCTTCTGGGTACGGCGATTCTGACGGCGGTCCCGTTTGCCGCTTCGGCCGAAGATATGTATCCGCGCTTCACCGTTTACGGCGGTTACTCACATGCATTTGCCGACGGTGACCGCAATGCGGACGACGGCATCGGCTTTTTCGTGGGCGCCGGCGTACCGCTGACGCGTTATTTGAACGTCGATTTCAGTGCCTACCACGAGACCTTCGGGGGGAAGGATGGCGGCGAGGATCAGCGCGAGAATTCGTTCAAGGCCGATTTTCTCTTCTACTACTCGCGTAACCGGGCGTTCTCGCCGTATGTCGGCATCGGCGCGGGCTATACCAAGACGGCCATTGACGGCATCGGTGATGACACGAATCCGTTTTTCGACGCAGGCGTCGGTTTTCAGACCTATCCGTTCCGCAACTCGGCGCTCGGGTTCGTCTACGACATCCGTTATCGCTGGCTGGACAACACGCTGATCGGCACATCCAGCAAGCTGGAGGACGTGGTCGTGCGGGCCGGCTTGGTCGTTCCTTTCGGTGTTGCCACCGCGTATCGCGTCGTCGAGACCGCTCCGACGAGCAAGGCGGAAGCCGAGAAGAGGCCCGAACCGGTCAAGATGAGCGTCGAGCGTCGCTTTGCCGACGTGCTGTTCGACTTTGATCGGTCCGATATCAAGCCGAGCTTTGCCAACAATCTCGATGCAGCCGCCAAGACCATCAACGAGCTGGGCGAGCAGAACGCGAAGGTTCGCGTCAAGGTCGATGGCCACACCGACTGGGTCGGCACCGATGGCTACAACATGGCGCTGGGCGAGCGCCGCGCCAACGCGGTCAAGCAGTATCTGATCCGCAAGGGCGTTGCCGCCGACCGTATCGACACGACGTCCTACGGCGAGTCCAAGCCGGTGGCGACGAACGAGACGGCCGAGGGCCGGGCGCTCAATCGCCGAGCGGAAGTGCGCACCACGGCCGAATAACCCGAGCGGCAGTACTGTTGTGGTTCAAGCCCCCGCGGGTCACCCGCGGGGGTTTATCTTGTCCGCGACGGGGCCGGGACGGTTGACGGGCTCGGGCCGATTCCGCTCGTGCCCGGGTATCGGCGCGAAGGCGGGCGCGGCGGTGGCGCCGAACCGGCGGGTTCGGCTTATCGCCGGGTCAGCCACTGACGCAGCGACAGCTGGCCACTGGCCTGGTCGAAGGCTTGCTCCGCGGAGTCCAGCAGCGCCCTGGTGTCGTGGGCGAGGGCCTCGGTGGCGGGCGGCAGCGTCGCGGCGCCGGCGCGGGCCAGGCGCCACAGGCGGGCGAGCGGCAGCGAATCGAGGTCCATGGCAGGGATCAACTGCGTGCGGTCGCTGCCCGCCTCGGTCAGCAGGCCGTGGAAAACCAGCACCTCGACCACGCGGGCGACGTGCTCCGGCTCGGCGTGGAGTGCCAGGGCGAGTTCTTCCTGGGTGTAGGCGGGTTCTCCGCGCAGAAAGCGGTGGCCGGCCAGACCCATGATCATCAACGCCAGGTATTCCGTTTCGCGGCCCGACATCATCGCCGGTGTGCGTCGCGGTTTCAGGTGCTCCGGATGCTGGATATAGAAGGCGAGCTGGCAGCCGACCAGCAGGACCAGCCAGCCGACGTACAGCCAGATCAGCAGGAAGATCACGATGGCGAAGCCCGAGTAGATCGCGTTGTAATTGGTCGCCGTGGCGACGAATGAAGCGAAAGCGGTGCTGGCGGCCTGCCAGAGCACGCCGGCGAACAGGCCGCCCGACACAGCGGCACGCAGGCGCACGCGGGTGTTCGGCACGAAGCTGTACAGGAACGAAAACGCGCCGATGATCAGCAGATAGGGCAGCGCCCGCGTGCCGAGGAAGACGACGAGTCCGAGCGGCTCGATCGACGCGATGCGCGCCATCAGAGCGCTGTTGAGGATGGTCGCAGTGATGCCCAGCGCGGCGAACACGGCGACCGGGCCGATGGTCAGCACGGCAAAGTACTCGCCGAGTCGCTGGGACAGGGGTCTGGGTCGTTCGATGCGCCAGATGTGGTTGAACGCCGATTCCACCTTCTGAATCATCGACAACGCGGCGTAGAACAGCAGCGCCACGCCCAGTGAGCCGAGGACGCCCACGCGAATGTTCTCGACGAAGCCGATGATATTGTCGGTCAGGGTCTGGGCCTGGGTGCCAAGTGGATGGAGAAATTCGAGCAGTACCGGCTCCAGGGAGTTGTGCACGCCCAGTGCCTTGAGCACGGAGAAGGCCAGCGCCAGCATGGGCACGATCGACAACAGCGTCGTATAGACCAGACTCATCGCCCGCATGCTGAGCTGGCCTTCCATCAGATCGCGTCCGAGCACGAACGCATAGCGGGCGAGGGCGACGAGGCGCGCCGGGTAGGCGGTCATCGCCTGCGGATCCCACAAGCGCTCCCGCAGCTGATGGAAAAGTCGATTCACCACAACAGGATACCGTAATGGTCACAGCGCACTGTGGATTGGTGTGCCGCCACTGCATGGATGCCGCGACCGTTCGTCGCCTCGGGGAGTGGGGCCGTTGACACGATGGGACGCGCTCAATATGATGCGGCGCAACAAATGCTGCAATGCAACATTGCACTGCAGCGACCGCTCACCACTGTCAACCAGCAAACTCAAGGAGTACGCAGATGAACGTCGAAACCCTGGTCAACGATGTCAAGAACCGTGCCGATGTCGTCGTGACCCGCGGCCAGGAAGTGATCGAAGCCGGCTTCGAGACGCTCAAGGCCGCCAACGCGATCATCGTCGATGGCGTCCAGACCCTCGTGCAGACGCAGGTCGCTGCGGGCAAGGAGCTGATCGAACTCGCCCAGGCCAGCCTCGAGAAGGCCAAGGCCGATGGCGTCAAGGCGGTCGCGGCCAACCCGATCGCCTACCTGCCGGAAGGCAAGGACACGGTCGTCGGCGCCTACACCGAGACCGTCAAGACCGTGACCAAGACCGGTGACCAGCTCGCCAAGACCCTCGCCAGCGGCTACGACAGCATCACCGCCAAGATCGCTGGCAAGAAGCCGGTCGTGAAGGCGGCCAAGAAGGCCGTGCGCAAGACCGCGACCAAGGCGAAGAAGACCGCGGCCAAGGCCGCTGCCTGATCCGCAACGGCGACTTCGCTCGTCGCGGGTCCGTCCCGAGGGCGAGTCTCACCAATGAAGCTGCGAAGGGGCTGGGGGGATACCTCGGCCCTTTTTGTGTTTCGACATGGCCATGACAGAACAGAGTGCTCAGCACGCGCCCGCGCGCGGCCGGGGACGACGGCGGGATCAGTATTTCGATCGGGTGTTCGGCGGCCTGCACCTCATCGCGGTACATGAAGCCGGCGCGATGCGCGCGCATTTCGCGGCAATCGGCGAGCGCGTGCGCGTTGCCCGGCAGGCGCGGGATTTCGGCGAGCTGCTGCGCAACCAGTTCGACCTGCTGCCGGAATCGCGCAACCGCTGGCGCCGCGACCAGATGGTGCGCCGCGCGCTCTGGCGCGGGCTGATCCGCGACCTCAACAGTCGCGCCTGATCGGCCGGACGCTCAGCCCGCCGGCCGGCGGCGGCCGCGGCCGCGCTTCTTCGCCGAGACCTTGCCGGGCTTCTCGTGTGCGGCGGCGGCCTGTGCTGCGGCCGCCGCGACCTCGTCCACCGTCTCGGCGATCTTCACGCGCGCGACCAGTTTCTGCCACGCCGGATTCCGGCGCAGGCTCTCGATGTTGGTCTTCAGGAAGTGCGATGCGTCGAACTCGCCGGCGGCACCGAGCTTGTCGCGCACGAAGGCGATGACGTCGTCCTGCAGGCCCGCGACGTCGGGCAGCCCGAGGAAGCGGCGCAGCTCATCGGGGCGGACGTCGATTTCGATCTTGATCTGCATGGCGCGCTCCGGCGGGTGTTGCGCGGCAGCATACCCGCCGCATCGTTACTTGTGCAGGCTCCACCACTGCGACACGCCGGTCATCAGCATCTCGACGGCGATGGTGACCAGGATCAGGCCCATGAGCCGCTCGATCGCGGTGAGGCCGCGCTCGCCCAGCAGCGTGCGCAGGCGCGTGCTGGAGAGCATGACCGGCAGGCACAGGCCCCAGGCCAGCAGCAGTGCGCCGGTCCACTCCATCCAGCGACCGGGCTCGCGGCTCATCAACAGCAGCACCGTGGCCAGCGCCGAGGGGCCGGCGATGTAGGGGATGGCCAGCGGCACGATGAAGGGTTCGGCGGCGACGTCCTCCTGCAGCGAGTGCTCGCGCGAGGGGAACACCATGCGCAGCGCGATGATCATCAGGATGATGCCGCCGGCCGCCGACAGCGCCGGTTCGGACAGGCCGAGCAGGCGCAGCATCTGGCCGCCGAGGAACAGGAACAGCAGCAGCGTTGCCAGCGCGATCAGCATCTCGCGCAGGATCACCGCGCGCTGGCGCTCGGCGGGCACGCGCCTGAGCGCCGACAGGAACAGGGGGACGTTGCCCAGCGGATCCATCACCAGGAACAGCAGCACCGCTGCCGAGACGAAGCTCATCGCGCGCGCCTGCCCGGATCAGGTGCCCGTCAGCAGCCGCTGTGCTTCGCGGTACTTCGCGGCGGTCTTCTGGATGATCTCGTCCGGCAGACGCGGGCCGGGCGCCTTCTTGTCCCAGTCCAGCGTTTCCAGGTAGTCGCGCACGAACTGCTTGTCGAAGCTCGGCGGACTGATGCCGGGACGGTAGCTCTCGGCCGGCCAGAAGCGCGACGAGTCCGGTGTCAGCGCCTCATCGATCAGGTGCAGGCGGCCGGCCTCGTCCACGCCGAACTCGAACTTGGTGTCGGCGATGAGGATGCCGCGCGTGCGCGCGTAGTCGCTGGCCTCCCGGTACAGGCGCAGCGTGGTGTCGCGCACCTGCGCGGCGAGGTCCTGGCCGATGCGGCGTTCGACCTCGGCGAAGCTGATGTTCTCGTCGTGCTGGCCCACCGGCGCCTTGTCAGCCGGCGTGAAGATCGGCTCGGGCAGCCGGTCGGCGAGCTGCAGGCCGGGCGGCAGGGCGATGCCGCAGATGGCGCCGGTCTTCTGGTAGTCCTTCCAGCCGCTGCCGATCAGGTAGCCGCGCGCGACCGCCTCGATCGGCAGCGCCTTGAGCCTGCGCACGACGTTGCTGCGGCCGGCGACCTGCGCCAGCTCGGCCGGCGTCAGGTACTGCGCCAGATCCACTTCGGGCGCGAGATGATTGGGCAGGATGTGCGCGAAGCGCGCCATCCAGAAATTGCTGACTGCGGTCAGCACCGCGCCCTTGCCGGGAATCGGCTGCGGCAGGATCACGTCGAAGGCCGACAGCCGGTCGCTGGTCACGATCAGCATGTGGCGTTCGCCGAGGGCGTAGATGTCGCGGACCTTGCCGCGGTGGAGGCGCGGCACGCTGGTGAGACTCGATTCGTAGAGGGTGTTCATGGCCGCGCATTGTAGAATGCGCGCCATGTCCAAGCTCGCCCCCCTGATCGCCCCCAGCATCCTGTCCGCCGACCTCGCCCGGCTCGGCGAGGATGTCGAGCGTGTGCTCGCTGCCGGCGCCGACATCGTCCATTTCGACGTGATGGACAACCACTACGTGCCCAACCTGACCTTCGGCCCGGCGGTGTGCGAGGCGCTGCGCAAGTACGGCATCCACGCCGAGATCGACGTGCACCTGATGGTCGAGCCGGTCGACGCGCTGGCGCAGCTGTTTGCCAAGGCCGGCGCCAGCTGGATCACCTTCCACCCGGAGGCGACGCGCCACATCGACCGCAGCCTGCAGGCGATCCGAGACGCCGGCTGCAAGGCGGGCCTGGTGTTCAACCCGGCAACGCCGATGGACTGCCTGAAGTACGTGATCGACAAGGTGGACATGGTGTTGCTGATGTCGGTCAATCCCGGCTTCGGCGGTCAGAGCTTCATCCCGGCATCGCTGGACAAGCTGCGCGAGGCGCGAGCGCTGATCGACGCCAGCGGTCGGCCGATCCGGCTGGAGATCGACGGCGGCGTCAAGGTGGACAACATCCGCGCGATCGCCGCCGCCGGGGCCGACACCTTCGTCGCCGGCAGCGCGATCTTTGGTGCGAAAGACTACGCGGCTACAATCGCGGCGATGCGCGAACAGATTGCACAAGCCGGGTAAAGACGGGAATCGGGAATGGGGAATCGGGAATCGTTGCAGCAACTCGGGTGGCGATGGCGGTGAAGCCTTGCCGAGGGCGACTCGCGCGCCCGCTTTTGCGATTCCCCATTCCCGATTCCCGATTCCCGACATGAACTACAACCGCATCGCCCTGACGCGCGAACTGCCCGGCGACCTCGACACGCCGGTCGGCGCCTACCTCAAGCTGGCACACAAGCCCTACAGCTTCCTGCTCGAATCGATGCAGGGCGGGGAGCGCTGGGGCCGTTACTCGTTCATCGGCCTGCCGTCGCGCGAAGTGCTGCGTGTCACCGGCCCGCGCGTGACCGTGACGCGCAACGAGGCCGTCGTCGAGGCGGTCGAAACCGCTGATCCGATCGGCTGGATCCGCGCCTATGCCGCGCGTTACCGCGTGCGGCCCGAGCCGGGTCTGCCACGTTTCTCTGGCGGTCTGGTCGGCTATTTCGGCTACGACTGCGTGCGCTACTTCGAGCCGAAGCTGGCGAAGTCCACGAAAGCCGATCCGCTCGGCACGCCGGACATCCTGCTGATGCTGGCCGACGAACTCGTGGTCTTCGACAGCCTGCGCGCGAGCCTGATCCTGGTCGTGCATGCCGATCCGGCGGACGCCGCCGATCTCGCGCGTGCGCGCAGGCGACTCGACGAGATCGAGGCGCAGCTGGCGGCGCCCACACAGCTGCCGCGCGCGCCGCTGGCGGGGGGCGGAACGCCGCTGCCGTTCGAGTCGCGCTTCGGCGAAGAACCGTTCAAGCGTGCGGTCGAGCGCATCCAGCAGTACATCGCCGCCGGCGACTGCATGCAGGTCGTGCCCTCGCAGCGTCTGACCGCGCCGTTCAACGCCGATCCGGTGCAGCTGTACCGCGCGATCCGCCGTCTCAACCCGTCGCCGTACCTGTACTGCATGGATCTGGGCGATCACCACGTCGTCGGTTCGAGTCCCGAGATCCTGGTCCGCGTCGAGGACGGCGAAGTCACCGTGCGGCCGATCGCCGGCACGCGCAGGCGCGGCGCGACACCCGAAGAGGATCGTGCGCTCGAAGCCGAGCTGCTGGCCGATCCCAAGGAAATCGCCGAGCACCTGATGCTGATCGACCTGGGCCGCAACGACGTCGGTCGCGTCTCGGAGATCGGCAGCGTGTGCGTGACCGAGAGGATGGTCATCGAGCGCTACAGCCACGTGATGCACATCGTCTCCAACGTCACCGGCCGGCTCCGGCCGGGTCTCGACGCGCTCGACGCGCTCGCCGCGACCTTCCCGGCCGGCACGCTGTCCGGCGCGCCGAAAGTGCGGGCGATGGAGATCATCGACGAGCTGGAGCCGGTCAAGCGCGGCATCTACGGCGGCGCCGTCGGCTACCTGGGCTGGGACGGCACCATGGACACCGCGATCGCGATCCGCACCGCGGTGATCAAGGGCGGCCAGCTGCACGTGCAGGCGGGCTGTGGCGTCGTCGCCGACTCCGTGCCGCAGCTCGAATGGGAGGAGACGATGAACAAGGCCGCAGCGATGCTGCGGGCCGCGGCACAGGCCGAGCCGGTGCTTGGCGCTGCGTCGGGCCGTCGCGCCCTGGACGGTGGCACCACCGCAGGCGGGGAGGCGTGACATGTTGTTGATGATCGACAACTACGACTCCTTCACCTACAACCTCGTCCAGTACTTCGGCGAGCTGGGCGCGGACGTGCGCGTGTTCCGCAATGACGAGATCAGCGTCGATGAAGTCGCGGCACTCGCCCCGCGTCACATCGTGCTGTCGCCGGGGCCGTGCACGCCCAACGAGGCGGGGATCTGTCTGGAGCTGATCGAGCGCCTCAAGGGACGTTTTCCGATTCTCGGCGTCTGCCTCGGTCACCAGTCGATCGGTCAGGCCTTCGGCGGCACGGTGAAGCGCGCGCGCGAGGTGATGCACGGCAAGGTCAGCCTCGTGCATCACAACGGCCACGGCGTTTTCCGCGGCCTGCCGTCGCCGTACACGGCGACGCGCTACCACTCGCTGATCGTCGAGAAGGAAACGCTGCCCGACTGCTTCGAGATCACCGCGTGGACGCAGCTGCCGGACGGCGCGGTGGACGAGATCATGGGCCTGAAGCATCGCGAACTGCCGGTCGAGGGCGTGCAGTTCCATCCCGAGTCGATTCTCACCGAACACGGTCACGTGCTGCTGAAGAACTTCCTGGAGAGCTACTGATGTCGATCACTCCACACGAAGCGCTGCAGCGCACGATCGAGCACCGCGAGATCTTCCACGACGAGATGATCGGCCTGATGCGCCAGATCATGGGCGGCGAGGTTTCACAGGTGATGATCGCAGCGATCCTGACCGGGCTGCGCGTGAAGAAGGAGACGGTCGGCGAGATCACTGCGGCGGCGCAGGTGATGCGCGAGCTGTCGCGCAAGGTCGAGGTCGCCCCTCATCCCCACTTCATCGACATCGTCGGCACCGGTGGCGACGGCGCGCACAGCTTCAACATCTCGACGGCTTCGATCTTCGTCGCTGCCGCGGCCGGCGCGCGCATCGCCAAGCATGGCAACCGCAGCGTGTCGAGCAAGTCGGGCAGCGCCGACGTGCTCGAAGCACTGGGCGCGGTCATCGACCTGCAGCCGGAACAGGTCGCGGCCTGCATCGCGGCCTGCGGCATCGGTTTCATGTTCGCGCCCAATCACCACCCGGCGATGAAGGCGGTGGCGCCGGTGCGCAAGGAAATGGGCGTGCGCACGATCTTCAACATCCTCGGGCCGCTGACCAACCCGGCGAATGCGCCGAACATCCTGATGGGGGTGTTCCATCCGGACCTGGTCGGCATCCAGATCCGCGTGCTGCAGCGCCTGGGCGTGCGCAACGCGATGGTGGTCTGGGGCAAGGACGGCATGGACGAGATCACGCTCGGCGGCGCGACGCTGGTCGGTGAGCTGCGCGACGGCGCGTTGCGCGAATACGAGATCCATCCCGAAGACCTCGGTCTGCGCATGGCCGGATCGCAGAATCTGCGCGTCGCCGACGCACAGGAGTCGAAGCAGCGCGTGCTCGAAGCGCTGGACAACCGCGATGGCGTCGCGCGCGAGATCGTGGCGCTCAACGCCGGCGCGGCGCTGTACGTCGCCGGTGTCGTGCCCCGTATCGAGGCGGGCATCGCAAGCGCGCGCGATGCACTGGCCAGCGGCCGGGCGCGCGCCAAGCTCGACGAGTTCGTCGCCGTGACGCAGCGGATCAGGCAGGCCGGCTGATGTCCGACATTCTCTACACGATCCTCGCGAAGAAGCGCGAAGAGATCGCGCTGCTCGGCCGGCGCTATTCGCGCACCGCACTCGAAGACCTGGCGCGCGCCGCGGATGCGCCGCGCGGTTTCATCGAGGCGCTGCGCGCCAGGGTCGCGACCGGCCAGGCCGGCGTGATCGCCGAGATCAAGCGCGCATCGCCGAGCAAGGGCCTGATCCGCGCCGATTTCGATCCGGCCTGGCTGGCGCGCGAGTACGCGCAGGGCGGCGCGGCCTGCCTGTCGGTGCTCACCGACGAGGCGTTCTTCCAGGGGCATAACGCTTTCCTCGTGCAGGCGCGCTCGGCCTGCGCGCTGCCGGTGATCCGCAAGGACTTCCTGATCGACGAGGCGCAGGTCATCGAGGCGCGGGCGATCGGCGCGGACTGCGTGCTGCTGATCGCCGCCGCGCTGCAGCCGGCACGACTCAAGGCGCTGCACGACTGTGCCCGGGCCTGGGGTCTCGACGTGCTGGTCGAAATCCACGACGGCGCCGAGCTGGATCAGGTGCTCGGCGCGGATCTGGGCGAGGGCTGGCTGCTGGGCATCAACAACCGCAATCTGCGGATTTTCGAGACCCGGCTCGAAACGACGCTGGATCTGCTGCCGCGGCTGCCGGCCGGACTCGACGTCGTCACCGAGAGCGGGATTGCGACCGTAGCGGACGTCGAACGCATGCGCGCTGCCGGCGTGCAGCGTTTCCTGATCGGCGAATCGCTGATGCGGCAGGCGCGGCCCGGCGCCGCCTTGCGCGCGCTGGTGCGCGCGTGACCGGCGTCTAGGGCGCCTTGACGCCGAGCAGCAGGATGCTGCGACCCTGCGACTGCACCATGCCGTCTTCTTCGAGTTTCTTGAGCACGCGGCCGGCCATCTCGCGCGAGCAGCCCACCAGCCGCGCCAGTTCCTGACGCGAGGTGCGGATCAGGACACCGCGCGGATGGGCCTGTGCGCCGGGTTTGCGCACGAGGTCGAGCAGTGTGTGGGCCATGCGCCCGGCCACGTCGAGGAAGGTCAGGTCGCCGAGGCGCCTGGTGGTGTCGCGCAGGCGCGTGGCGAGCTGGCCGGCCAGCTCGAACATGATGTCGGGGTGTTGCTGCGCGAAGCTGCGGAAGGCCTGATAGCCGACCTCGGCGAGCAGCGTCGGCGTGCGCGTGCGGACGATCGCGGTGCGCAGCTGCTGCTCGGGGAACAGGCACATCTCGCCGAAGAACTCGCCGGGGCCCAGGTAGGCCAGTACGATCTCGCGGCCGTCGTCGTCTTCGAGCAGGATGCTGACCGAGCCTTCGAGGATGAGGTACAGCGACTGCGGTTCGTCGCCGGCGTGAATGAGGGTGTGCTTGGGCGGAAAACTGCGCTTGTGCGCCGTGTCCACGAACGCCTGCACCGCGGATTTCATCAGCATCGCATCCTCTGCCGCATTGGAACGGTCGTTGTTTTGCCCGAAAATAGCACATTGGCCCGCGGAACCGGCCGGAGAAGAATCTTGAAAGCACGCGTCAAATGGTCTGAAAACGCCAGCTTCGTCGCCGAAAGTGGCAGCGGACATGCGCTGGTCGTCGATGGCCCGCCGGAGATCGGTGGCCGCAATCTCGGCCCGCGGCCGATGGAACTGTTGCTGATGGGCGTCGGCGCGTGCTCCGCGGTGGACGTGACGCTGATCCTCAAGAAGGCGCGCCAGCAGGTCGCCGACTGCTGGGTCGAGCTTGAAGCGCAGCGCGCGGACGCCGATCCCAAGGTATTCACGGCGATCCACATGCACTTCGTGGTCGTCGGCCGTGATCTGGCCGAACATCACATCCGGCGCGCCGTCGAGCTGTCGGCCGAAAAGTACTGCTCGGCCTCGATCATGCTCGGCCGCGGCGGTGTGGCGATCACGCACGATTACGAGATCCGCGCGGCCCAGTAAGCCAGTGACATCGTTTTGACGCGGAATTGCCGCATAATCCGCACTTTGTGGGGCCGCGCCGGCCGGCGCGTCTGTCTGTCATCACCGGAGCACTGCATTGGCCAAGGCCAAGCCCAAGCCAACCAATAACCCCAGGCTGAAGCTGCTCGGCTTCAACAACCTGACCAAGTCGCTGTCGTTCAACATCTACGACATCTGCTATGCGCGCTCCAAGCAGCATCAGCAGGAGTACATCGAGTACATCGACGAGGCCTACAACGCGGAGCGTCTGACCGCGATCCTGACCGAGGTGGCGCGCATCATCGGCGCCAACATCCTCAACGTCGCGCGCCAGGACTACGACCCGCAGGGCGCTTCGGTGACGATGCTGATCTCGGAAGGCCACCACGACGGCCTGCCGACGCCGAAGAAGAAGAACGACAAGGAATCCGTGGTCGCGCACCTGGACAAGTCGCACATCACCGTGCACACCTATCCGGAAACGCACCCGGACAATGGCATCTCGACCTTCCGTGCCGACATCGACGTCTCGACCTGCGGCAAGATCTCGCCGCTCAAGGCCCTGAACTACCTGATCAAGTCCTTCGAGTCCGACATCGTCGTGATGGATTACCGCGTGCGCGGCTTCACCCGCAACGTGCGCGGCATGAAGCATTTCATCGACCACAACGTCGAGTCGATTCAGGATTTCCTGTCGGCGGACATCAAGAACCGCTACCAGATGATCGACGTCAACGTCTATCAGGAGTTCATCTTCCACACGAAGATGCGCCTGAAGGAGCTGGATCTCGATACCTACCTGTTCGGTGAAGGCGTCACCGAGCTGCCGCCGCGCGAGGCCAAGAAGATCCGCGACAACGTCAATCACGAGATCAGCGAGATCTTCTACGGCATGAACATTTCGCGCTGAAGGTAAGGAACGCAGATCCGGGAAGGCGGCCGCAGGCCGCCTTCGCCGTTTGCGGCTAAGCTTCGCCCTGATCGTTTTCACCCTGTCTGCCGTGCACGACCATCCCCACGACCACGCCCACGGGCATAGCCACCGCCACGACGCCGGCGACGGCATCGGGCGCCTGCGCCTGGCGCTGCTGCTCACCGCCGGCTTCATGCTCGTCGAAGTGGCCGGCGGCCTGTGGTCCGGCTCGCTGGCGCTGCTCGCCGACGCCGGTCACATGCTCACCGACGCGCTGGCCCTGGCCCTGGCCCTGTGGGCCCAGGTGCAGGCTCGGCGTCCGCCGGACGCCCGCCGTTCCTACGGCTATCACCGCGTTCCGGTGCTGATCGCCTTCGTCAATGGCCTCGCGCTGCTGCTGATCGTCGGCTGGATCGTCTTCGAGGCGGTGCAGCGCCTGCTGGCGCCGCCGCAGATCATCGCCGGCACGATGCTGGCCGTCGCGACCGCCGGGCTGGTCGTGAACCTGCTGGCTTTCGCGGTTTTGCGCGGCGGCCACGCACACGACATGAATGTTCGCGGAGCGCTGCTGCACGTGCTTGGCGACCTGCTCGGTTCGGTGGCCGCGATCGTCGCGTCGCTGGTGATCCTGGCCACCGGCTGGACGCTGATCGATCCCCTGCTGTCGCTGCTGGTCGCCGGGCTGATCCTGCGCAGTGCGGGGCGGCTGGTGCGGGAGTCGGCCCATGTGTTGCTCGAAGGCACGCCGCAGGGCTTCGACGCGGCGGCATTCGCGCAGTCGCTGCCCGCACAGGTCGCCGGCGTGCGCAGCGTGCACCACGTCCATCACTGGATGCTGACGCCGGAGCGTTCGGTGATGACCCTGCATGCGGTCCTCGCCGAAGGGGCCGATGACGAGCGCGTCGTGCGCGACATCAAGGATTGGGTGCACGCACATCACCGCGTGCGGCATGTCACCGTGCAGACCGAGCGCACGTCCTGTCCGGACGAGCGCCGCTGACCGGCGCTCAGATCCGGTAGGCGCTGAACTTCATCACGCGCGCGATCTGGCGCATCAGCTGGCGCACCGGCTCCGGTAGCGGCCGTCCACCCGCTTCGCGCGCTGCGCGGCCATGCCGCTCCTCGTCCGCGCGCATCCGTTCAAGAATCGCGCGGCTGCGCTGATCGTCCGGCGGCAGCTGGCCGATATGCTCGCCCAGATGTGCGGACACCTGGCGCTCGGTCTCATCGACGAAGCCGAAGCTCCACGCATCGCCGGCCAGACCGGCGGCCGCGCCGATGACGAACGAGCCCGCGTACCAGAGCGGCTGCAGCCGGCTCGGCTGGTCGCCCAGTTCGCGCAGGCGCGCCTCGCACCAGCGCAGGTGGTCCTGTTCCTCACGCGCCGCATCGAGCAGCTTCCGTCGTGTGGCCTCGTCGCGGGCGACCAGCGCCTGTCCCCGGTAGAGCGCCTGCGCGGCGACTTCGCCGGCGTGGTTGACCCGCATCAGACCGGCGACATGCGCGCGCGTGCGTTCGTCGAATGCGGGATCCGCGACGCCGGGCGCGGGGCTGGGTCGGGCCGCATCCTGACGCGCCGGGTCGACGAGTCGCGAGAGCGCGCGATCGAGTGCGGATAGCAGGTGATCGGTCGGTGACAGGTGACGGCTCATGCGCGCCATTCTATCGCCACCGCTAGAATCCACGTCCGCCGACCGACGAACACCCCGTGCAGCTCAAGCCCGCCCAGATCGACGCCCATCTCGCCAAGGGTCTCGCGCCCCTGTACCTGGTCGCGGGCGAGGAGCCGCTGCTGATCCAGGAGACCCTGGACGCGATCCGCGCCCGGGCGCGCAAGGACGGTTACAGCGAGCGCGAGGTGCTGGACGTCGAGCGCGGTTTCGAGTGGCAGCGTCTGGTGGAGAGCTGCGCGAGCCTGTCGCTGTTCGCCAGCCGCCGCATCGTCGAGGTGCGCATGGCGGCCGGTCCCGACGACGACGGGCGCAAACTGCTGCAGGAGATCGCGCGACGTCCGCCGCAGGACGTGCTGCTGCTGGTGGTCTGCGGCGCGCTCGACGGCCGCGCGCGCGAGGCGGCCTGGTACAAGGCGCTCGATGGCGCCGGCGTCAGTGTCTATGCCTGGCCGGTCAAGGCCGGTGAATTGCACGGCTGTCTCGAAGCGCGCTGCCGGTCTGCGGGCCTGGGTCTGGACCCTGACGCGCTCAGGCTGCTCGCAGAGCGCACCGAGGGCAATCTGCTCGCCGCCGCCCAGGATATTGCCAAGCTGGCACTGCTGTTCCCGGGCCAGCGCGTTTCCGCCGAGCAGCTGACTCAGGCGGTCGCCGACAGCGCACGCTTCGAGGCTTTCGATCTGAACGACCGCGTGCTCGACGCTGATGCGGTGGGCGCGGTGCGCAGCCTGGAGCGTCTGCGCGAAGAAGGATTCGCGCCGCTGGAAGTGCTCAGCGCGCTGCTGTGGATGCTGCGCCAGCTGATCAAGGCGTCGCTGGTCTATTCGCGCACCCGCGACGCCTCTTCCGCCTGCGACGCGGCCGGCATCCGCCGCTTTCAGCAGGCTCGCTATATCAAGGCCTTGCCGCGCATCCGGCCGGGCGAGGCGATGGGCTGGCTGCGCCAGGCGGCGCGCATCGACCGCATGGTCAAGACCGGCCAGGAGTCTGCGGCCTGGGAAGAATTGCTAACATTGTCGCTCGCCGCCAGTGGCGCGGCCCAGCGCAAGATCCGATGAGCCCCGCACCGTCCGCCAAGTCACCCAAAGCCAAGACCGACAGTATCGCCGCCTACATGCGCGAACGCGGCGAGAAGGCGCGCGCCGCTGCGCGCGCCATCGCGCGGGCCGACACCGGCATCAAGAATGCGTGCCTGTTCTCGCTGGCGCAGATCCTGCGTGACGAGGCGGCGGCGATCCAGGCGGCCAATGCCGCGGATCTGCGCGATGGGCGCGGCGCCAAGCTCGACGAGGCGATGCTCGATCGTCTGGAGCTCAATCCTGCGCGCATCGCCGCGATGGCCGACGGCGTGCAGCAGATCGCCAGTCTGCCCGACCCGGTCGGCGAGCTGCACGAACTCAAGCTGCGTCCGTCCGGTATCCAGGTCGGCCGCATGCGCGTGCCGCTGGGCGTGGTTGGCATCATCTACGAATCCAGGCCCAACGTGACCGCGGACGCTGCGGCCCTGTGCCTGAAGTCGGGCAACGCGGCGATCCTGCGCGGCGGCTCCGAGGCGCTGCGCTCGAATCTGGCGATCGCGCGCTGCATCGAACGCGCGCTGACCGACGCCGGCCTGCCGCGCGAGACCGTGCAGGTGCTCGACATCACCGATCGCCGCACGGTCACCGAGATGGTCGCGATGCCCGAGTACGTCGATGTGGTCATTCCGCGCGGCGGCAAGGGCCTGGTCGCGGCGGTTGCGGAGGCGGCCAAGGTGCCGGTGATCAAGCACCTCGACGGCATCTGCCACGTGTACATCGATGGCGCGGCGGATCCCGAGAAGGCGATTGCCATCGCGGTCAACGCCAAGACGCAGCGCTACGGCACCTGTAACACGATGGAGACGCTGCTGGTTGACAAGGCGATTGCAGAACGCGTGTTGCCGGAACTGGGCCGGATCTACCTGGAGGCCGGCGTCGAGCTGCGCGGCTGCCCGGCGACCTGCAAGCTGATCGGCGAAGCCCGGCCGGCGACGGAGGAAGACTGGCGCACCGAGTATCTCGCGCCGATCCTGTCGATCCGCATCGTCGATGGCCTGGAAGCCGCGATCGAACACATCGAGACCTACGGCTCGCATCACACCGACGCGATCGTGTCCGAGAACTACAGCCGCATCCGCCGTTTCGTCCGCGAAGTCGATTCCAGCTCGGTGATGGTCAATGCCTCGACGCGCTTCGCCGACGGCTACGAGTACGGTCTGGGGGCGGAGATCGGCATCAGCACCGACAAGTTCCACGCCCGCGGTCCGGTCGGCCTCGAGGGCCTGACCACGCTCAAGTGGGTCGTGCTTGGCGACGGTTCGGTGCGGTGACGCGAACGTGAGGCGTCAGGCGTGAGGCGTGAGGCGCGGGAAGCATACTGCTTGATCGCAGCGTGGCCTGACATCTCGCCGCACACGTCACACGCATGAAGGCGATCGGCATCTTCGGCGGTGCGTTTGCGCCCTTCCACAACGGCCATCTGCGTCTGGCGATCGAGGCACGCGAGCGTCTGGGCTTGCAGCAGGTACGCCTGATTCCCACTGCGCACCCGCCGCACCGGCCCGACTCGAAGGTCCCGCCGCAGCGGCGGCTGGAGTGGGTGCGCCTGGCGGTGCGCCGCGAGCGCGGGCTGGTAGCCGACGACCGCGAGATCCTGCGTGATGGACCTTCGTTCACAGTGGACACGCTGACCGATCTGCGGGAGGCGTTTCCGCGCGCCTCGCTGGTGCTGCTGATGGGTGCGGATGCGTTCCAGCATCTGCACACCTGGCATCGCTGGCCGGAACTGCTCGCACTGGCGCATCTGGCGGTCGTGTCGCGCCCCGGCTCCTTGCTCGATCCGTCGGTGGAAACGCGCGAGATGCTGGCGCCGCGCCGCGCCTACGACGCCACCGAGTTGCGCGCCGCGCCCGCCGGCCGCTGGTTCCAGTTCGAACTGCCGATGCTGGACATCTCCTCGACGCGGATCCGCCGCCTGCTGCGTCAGGGCCATTCGGTGCGCGGGCTGGTCCCCGATGCCATACTCAATGCCATGACGGCCGCGGATCGCGCGGCCCTGATCCAGGACGACGATGCGACCACACACTAAGCACCCGAAGCTGTCCAGGCTCGCCAAGATCGCGGTCGATGCCCTCGAAGACCTCAAGGGGCAGGACATCCGGGTGCTCGATGTCCAGAAGCTGACCACGGTCACCGACACGATGATCATCTGCACGGGCACGTCGAACCGCCACGTCAAGTCGCTGGCACAGAACGTCTGGCAGGAAGCCAAGCAGGCCGGTTACGCGCCGATGGGTATCGAGGGCGAGGAGGCCGGCGAGTGGGTGCTGGTCGATCTGGGCGGGGTCGTCGTGCACGTGATGCAGGCGCAGGCGCGCGCGCACTATCAGCTGGAAAAGCTGTGGACGGTGGACGAGGCGCTGCCGGTCGTCGAGTCCAAGCCGCGCAAGACGGCGGCAAAGAAGGCCGCCAAGAAGGCCGACAAGAAGGCGGCCCAGAAGACGGCCAAGCCTGCCGGCAAGAAGTCCGCGGCGAAGAAATCTGCCGTCGCCAAGGCGCCGCGCAAGACGGCCGCCCGATCCAGGACCCAAGCCAAGCGCTGATCCGGCGCTGCGTCCGTGCGCATCCACCTGATCGCGGTCGGGACGCGCATGCCCGGATGGGTGGAGACGGCTTACGCGGACTATGCCGCGCGCCTGCCGCACGAATGCCGTCTGGAGCTGATCGAGATCGCGCCGGCGCAGCGCGGCAAGAACGGCGACATCGCCCGCGCCAGGCAGCAGGAAGGCGCGAAGATACTCAAGGCGATTCCGCGTGACAGCCTGATCGTCGCGCTCGACGAGCATGGACGTCAGCTGAGCAGCGTGGACTGGTCCGGCGAACTCAAGGCGTGGATGCAGTCCGGGCGCGACACCTGTCTGCTGGTCGGCGGACCGGACGGCCATGCACCCGAGGTGCTGTCACGCGCGCACCAGAAGTGGAGCCTGTCGCGCCTGACGCTGCCGCACGCGCTGGTGCGCGTGCTCGTCGCCGAACAGCTGTTCCGTGCGTGGAGCCTGCTGGCGAATCACCCCTACCACCGCGCCTGAGGTCCGGCGCCTCAGGCCAGCTCGCCGCGCAACTCACGCACGCGCTGTTCCAGCGCCGCGGCGCTCGCCTGTGCCGCCGGCACCGGTGCGCCGGCGACCATCTCGATCTTCGACCAGAAACGCCGCGGCAGGCGCGCGCGCTTGAGCGCATTGTCGCGGCGCGAGAAGAAACTGCCCCAGAGCCCGCGCAGCGCCATCGGCACGACCGGCACCGGCGTGGCCCGGAGGATGCGCTCGATGCCGGGGCGGAAGGTCTTGATCTCGCCGTCGGGCGTGAGCGCGCCTTCGGGGAAGATGCCGACCACGTCGCCGTTCTTCAGCGCCGCCTCGACCTCGGCAAAGGCCTTTTCCATGAGTGCCGGGTCTTCCTTGCTGCCGGCGATCGGAATCGCCCGCGCGGTGCGGAAAATGAATTTCAGCAGCGGGATGCGGAAGATCTTGTAGTACATGACGAAACGCACCGGGCGGCGGATGTTGCCGCCGAGGATCAGCGCATCGACGAAGCTGACGTGGTTGCACACGATCACCGCCGGGCCTTCGTCGGGGATGTGTTCGAGGCCGGTCTTCCTGATGCGGTAGAGCGTGTTGATCAGCATCCACACCAGGAAGCGCATCAGGAACTCGGGCACCAGCGAGTAGATGAACACCGCGACGGCGGCGTTCATCAGCGCGACGGTGAGCAGCAACTGCGGGATGCTCAGGCCGGCATTGAGAAAGACCACCGCGACAATCGCGGCGACGACCATGAACAGGGCGTTGAGGATGTTGTTGCCGGCGATGATGCGCGAGCGGTGGCTGGGCTCAGAGCGCGTCTGGATCAGCGCGTACAGCGGCACGATGTAGAAGCCGCCGAAGATGCCGGTCAGCAGCAGATCCCACAGCACGCGGTGATTGTTGGCGATCTCCAGGAACGCGCTGGCCGAGAGTCCAGCGGTGACGGCGGCATCCGGCTGCGCGAGGTACAGGTCGATGCCGAACAGCGTCAGGCCGATCGAGCCCAGCGGCACCAGGCCGATCTCGACCTTGTGCCCGGACAGGCGCTCGCACAACAGCGAGCCGATGCCGATGCCCAGCGAGAACACCGTCAACAGCAGCGTGACGACACTTTCGTCACCGCCGAGGATCGTCTTGGTGTAGTTCGGCAGCTGCGACAGGAACACCGCGCCGTAGAACCAGAACCAGGAGATACCGAGTACCGACAGCAGCACCGTGCGGTTGGTCTGCATGAAGCGGAAGTTGCGCCAGGTCTCGGTCAGCGGGTTCCAGTTGATCCGCAGGTCCGGCGCTGTCGCCGCCGCAGGCGGAATGCCGCGAGACGCCAGGTAGCCGAGGATCGCGACGACGACGACGGCCGCCGACACCCACTGCGCGCCGCCGTGCTGCGCGATCAGCCAGCCGCCGAACATCGTGCCGAGCAGGATTGCCAGGAACGTGGCCGCTTCGACCAGCGCGTTGCCGCCGACCAGTTCCTCCTCGCGCAGATGCTGCGGCAGGATCGAGTATTTCACCGGGCCGAACAGCGCCGACTGCGTGCCCATCAGGAACAGCACAGCGAGCAAAAAAGCCACGCTCTCCGTCATCAGGCCGACCGTTGCCAGGCCCATGATCACGATTTCGAGGAGTTTGATGACGCGGATCAGCGCGGCCTTCTCGTACTTCTCGGCGATCTGCCCGGCCGTCGCCGAGAACAGGAAGAACGGCAGGATGAACAGCCCGCCGGCGAGATTGACGTAGAAATTCACGTCGTCCGGCGACAACCCGGCGATACCGAAGGTGACCAGGATGACCAGCGCGTTCTTGAAGACGTTGTCATTGAGCGCGCCCAGCGTCTGCGTGACGAAGAACGGTCCGAAACGCCGCGCGCGCAGCAGGCCGAACTGGCCGTGGCCCCCATCGTTCACGCGCGCGCTCCCCGAACCATCCCCAAGACGAAGTTGAAGCATAGCGAGTTCGCGCTCTGCTAGGCTGAAACGATGGGCCGAGTCGTCCAACCATGAAACCACCGGTGCGCTGGCTGCTGGACGAACTGCCGCGCCTCATCGAGGCCGGCGTGCTCGATGCCGCCGCCGCCGGGCGCCTGCGCCAGCATTACGCAGCTGCCGCGTCCGCGCGCGGTGTCTGGGCGCGCGTGCTGTTTCCGCTGCTCGGCATCGTGCTGATCGGGCTCGGCCTGATCCTGCTGATCGCGCACAACTGGGATCATTGGTCGAAGGCGGTGCGCCTGACGGTCGCATTCGTTCCGCTGCTGCTCGGACAGTTGGCCTGCGGCTGGACCTTGCTCAGGGCGGCGGACTCGCGCGCCTGGCGCGAGTCCAGTGCGGCCTTCACCGCGCTGGCGTTTGCCGCGGCGCTGGCGCTGGTCGGACAGATCTATCATTTTCCCGGTGACCTCGATCGTTTCCTGTTGACCTGCGCGCTCGTCGGTGTGCCGCTGGTCTATCTGCTCGACGCGAGCCTGCTGGCCGTGCTGTGCGCAGCCGGCTTCGCCGGCTGGGCGGCAGCCGTCCCGGACCGCGAGGAATCGGTCTGGTCGGTCGTCGTACTGTTCGCCCTGCTGGTGCCGCACGTCCTGCGCCTCCAGCGCGCGCCTGTCGACACCCTGCGCCTGAACCTGCTGCTCGCCGGGCTGGCACCGGCGTTCTTCGCCGCCAGCCTCGTCAGCCTGCCGGGTCTGCCGCGCCTGGGTCTGTGGTGGCTCGCGCAGTTCGGTGCCGTGCTGGTGATGTTCGAGTCGGCGCGCGGTCCTGCGGCAGTCTCGCAGCTGTGGCAACGGCCGCTGGCACTGTACGGCGGCGCGGCGACCACGCTGGCCGCGTTGATCGGCAGCTTTCCCGATGTCTGGCGCGGGGGGTCGTGGCTGCGCTGGTCGGCGCAGCTACCCGGTACCTGGCTGTTCCTGCTCGCGGGACTGGGGCTGCTGGTCGTGTTGGCCTGGCGCGCGTGGCTGCGCGGTGACCGTGCGTCCGCACTGCAGGTGTTTCCGGCCGTGCTGATGGCGGTCCTGGCGGGTGTGGACAGCCGTGCGCTGGCGGCGCTGCCCGCCCTGCTGCTGAGTGCCTATGTGCTGGTGCAGGGTCTGCTGCTGATCCGCGACGGCCTGACCCGGCAGGATTCGGCGCGCAGCACGCGGGGCCTCGGTCTGATCGCGCTGCTGGTGGTGATGCGCTTCGTCGATGCCGAGTGGTCGTTCACCGCGCGCGGCATCGCATTCCTGCTCGCTGGTGCCGCGTTCATGGCCGCGCATGTCTGGCTGCGCCGCCGGGTGCGCGCATGAAAACCCGCACTCTCGTACTCGGCCTGGTGCTGGTCAGTGTGGCGCAGTGGGCGGTCCCGGCCTTCCTGATCCACCGCGGCCAGACGACGCTGCGCGAGGGCGCGCAATACCGCTTCCGCACCGCGCCGGTCGATCCGGCGGATCCGTTCCGCGGCCGCTACGTCAGGCTCGACTTCGAGGCCGCGCGCATCGTGGCGCAGGGCGCGGCCTCCGCATTCGAACCCGGTCAGCGCGTCTATGCGTCGCTCGGTCGTGATGCGCAGGGCGACGCGGTCATCGCCGGAATCAGCGCCACGCCGCCGAGCTCGGGCGATTATCTGCAGGCCGAGGTGCAGTGGAACAACCGGGACGAACTGCGCCTGCGGTTGCCGTTCGACCGCTACTACCTCGACGAGCGGCTCGCTCCGGAGGCGGAGCGCCGCTACTGGGCAAGCCGGCCGCGGCGCGGCGCGGAGGAGGAGGATGCTCGCCGTCCGGCCTACGTCACAGTGCGCGTGCGCAAGGGCTATGCCGTGCTGGAAGAGCTGTACCTCGATGGGCAGCCGGTCCATGAACGCCTGGGCCGGTTCCGCTAGCCCGAGGCTCGTTCGGCGATCCACGCATCGACGTGTCGTTCGAGCAGGTCGAGCGGAATCGCGCCGCTGCCGAGCACGGTGTCGTGGAACTCGCGCACGTCGAACTTCTCGCCCAGCGCCTGTTCCGCGCGCGTGCGCAGCTCGCGGATCTTCAGCTGCCCGATCTTGTAGGCCAGCGCCTGGCCGGGCCAGGCGATGTAACGGTCGATCTCGTTGACGATGTCGAGTTCGGACTTGGCGGCGTTGGCCTTGAAGTAGTCGATGGCCTGCTGGCGTGTCCAGCGCTTGTGGTGCATGCCGGTGTCGACGACCAGGCGCACCGCGCGCCACATCTCGTAGGTCAGCGCGCCGAACTTCGCATACGGATCGCGGTACAGGCCCAGCTCCGTGCCCAGCGATTCGGCGTACAGGCCCCAGCCCTCGACGAAGGCGGTGAAGCCGGGGCCGTTCCTGCGGAACTCGGGCAGCTCGCCCAGTTCCTGCGCGCGCGCGATCTGCAGGTGATGGCCCGGCACCGACTCGTGCAGGGTCAGTGCCTCCATCTCATACCTGGGCCGCGTCTCCGGCTTGTACAGGTTCACGTAGTACCAGCCGGCGCGCGAGCCGTCGGCGGCACCGGGCAGGTAGTAGGCGGTGGTCGTGTCCGGCGCGATGTTGTCCGGGATCGGGCGCACGCCGTAGGGCAGGCGCGGCAGGGTCTTGAACAGGCGCGCCAGTTCCGGATCGACGCGCTTGGCCAGCGCCTGGTAGGCGAGCAGCAGCTCGTCGCCGTTGCGGTAATAGAACTGCGGATCGCTGCGCAGATGCGCGATGAACGCGCTCTGGTCGCCATCGAAGCCGACGTCGTGCTTGATCTGTTCCATCTCGCCACGGATGCGGCGCACCTCGGCGAGGCCGATCTCGTGGATGCGGTCGGGTGACAGCTCGGTGGTCGTGTGGTGGCGCGCCAGCCATGCGTACAGCCGTTCGCCGTCCGGCTGTGCCCAGACGCCCGCATCCTTGCGGCAGGCCGGCAGGTAGTCCTCGACGAAGAAGCGCCGGAAGCGGCGATACGCCGGGACGACGCCCTCGGCGATCAGTTGCCGTGCGCGCTCGGCATAGGCAGCGCGCCGGTCGGCGGGAATCCCCGCATCGAACGACAGGAAGGGTTTGTAGAACGGGCTTCGGCGCGGGTCATCGACGATCTGCTGGTCCAGCTGCGCCGGCACGCGCTCCATGACGACGCGCGCGTGCACGCGCTTCTCGCGGATGCCGGTGCGCATCAGGGCCTCGGTCTGCGCGATCAGCACCGGCAGCGCCTGCAGGCGCGAAAGCCAGTTCTCGTAGGCCCGGGTCGAGTCGAAGCGCAGGACTTCGAGAATCTCGTCCTGCGTCTGGATGCCGCCGCGCTGGTTCAGCGGCAGCAGGAACGGGCGGAACGCGTGTGCCTCGACGGCTTCGCGCGTCTGGCGCTCGAACAGGTCGTAGTTGAGCTGCTCGGCTGGCGGCAGCGCCTCGCGGTCGATCAGCGCGAGCCGGTCGAGCGCCGCACGATCGGCGGCATGGCGCCGTTCGATCGCGGCGGCTGACCAGTCGGTCCAGCGATCGTCGTAGCGCGCATCGCCGAGATAGGTCGCGGTCTCCGGGCTGTCGCGCAGCGTGCGCTGCCACTCGGCGTCGAACAGCGCGTGCAGGTCGGCGACCGCATCGGCCTGCGCCGCGAAAGGCAGCAGACCGGCGAACGAGACCGCAAGGGCACAGAAGGTGTTACGCATCGGGGTCTCCCTGGCTCAACTGCAGCGCGCGTTCGTACAGTTCCTTCTTGCGCAGCCCGGTGATCTCGGCGGCGATGCGCGCCGCGGCGGACACGGGCAATTCCCGCAGCAGCAGCCGCAGCAGTTGCACGGTGTCGAGGCCGGCGGCCGGCTCCTCGACCGCTGCGCCGGCGATCAGCAGCACGAACTCGCCGCGCTCGCGGTTGGCGTCCTCACGCAGCCAGCCCGGCAGATCGCAGGCGGGCAGGACGACGCTCTGCTCGTGCAGCTTGGTCAGCTCGCGGGCGAGGCAGACCTCGCGCGGGCCGAGCAGGTCGGCGAGATCCTGCGCGGTGTCGGCGATGCGGTGGCTGGACTCGTAGAGGATCAGCGTGCGGGTTTCGTGCGCGAGCGCCCGCAGGCGGCTGCGCCGCGCTGCGGACTTCGCCGGCAGGAAGCCTTCGAACACGAAGCGGTCACTGGGCAGGCCCGAGATCGACAGCGCAGCGATCGCGGCGCAGGGACCGGGCACCGCCACCACCGGCAGGCCCGCCGCACGCGCCGCGCGCACCAGCACGAAGCCGGGATCGGAGACCAGCGGCGTGCCCGCGTCCGACACCAGCGCCAGCGCGGCGCCGTCCTGCAGTTCCCGGACCAGCCGTTCGCACACGGCGGATTCGTTGTGTTCGTGCAGGGCGACCAGCGGCCTGCGGATGCCGAAGTGCGCGAGCAGCGCGCCGCTGGTGCGCGTGTCCTCCGCGCAGATGCGATCGACGCCGGCGAGTACCGCCTGCGCGCGCGGCGACAGGTCGCCGAGGTTGCCGATCGGGGTGGCGACGACATACAGCGTGTGCGGTTCGAGCCGCGCGGATTCGGCAGTCACGGCCGCGCCGGTGTCGGAGGTCTGCGTGTCATACTGCATTATCCTTCCATTGACCCTGCGGCCCAAGACTTGCCGATATCGCGCATGCCCAAGTTCCTCGGTTTTCTGATCGCGGCGACCCTGGCCAGCTGCGCGTCGCGCGCGCCGGTGGCGCCGCCGGCACGAACGGTGCAGTCCCAGTCCGAGACGCACGTCGCCGTGCAGGGGCACCCGGAGCCGATGCCGGCGTATGTCGAGCAATGGCTCAACCAGCCGACACCGGGAACCGGCATCGCACTGCTGCTGCCCTTGAGCGGACCGTTCGCGGCGACCGCGGAAGCGGTCCGCGACGGCTTTCTCGCGCGCCATTTCGCGGCCGGCGGGCAGGGATCCGTGCGGGTGTACGACGTCGGCGACGGCCCGGAGCGGCTCGCCGCAGCGTACCGGCTTGCGCTCGACGAGGGCGCCGGCTTCATCGTCGGCCCGCTGACCAAGGAGGGTGTCGCGCAACTCGCGGCGATGCAGCCGCCGGTCCCGGTGCTTGGCCTGAACTACCTCGATGCGGGGACGCCGTCGCCGTCCGGTTTCTATCAGTTCGGACTGGCGCCCGAAGACGAGGCGCGCGCGGCCGCCGACGACGCCGTGGCGCGATCGCTGCGTCGTGCGGTCGCACTGGTGCCGGAGGGTGACTGGGGGGCGCGTGTGCTCGCCGCGTTCGAGGATCGTCTCAATCAGGCCGGCGGGCGCGTGGTTGCCGCCGGCCGTTACCGTCAGGGTGTCAGCGACCAGAAGGACATCATCTCTCAGCTGATGGGCGTGGCGGCCAGTGAGGAACGACATCGCGCCCTCAACGCCGCGCTCGGGGTCAAGACCGAGTTCGACGCGCGGCGCCGCGCCGACATCGATCTGGTCTTCCTTGCCGCACGCGCGAGCGACGCGCGCGTGTTGTTGCCGCAGTTCCGTTTCTACCGCGCCAGCGGTTTGCCGCTGTACGCGACCTCGCTGATCTACGACGGGCGGGCCGACGCGGACCTCTCCGGGCTGCGCTTCTGCGACATGCCGTTCATGCTCGATGCCGAGGGCGACTGGAGCCGCGAGCGCGCGGAAGCGGCCGGCCTGGCGTCGGCCGCGGCCTATCCACGCCTGTACGCGCTGGGCCGCGATGCCTACCAAATCGCCCGCGCGCTGCAGCGTGGCGAGCTGCGTGTCGGCGACGGCTATCGCGGTGCCAGCGGGCAGATGGAATGGGCCGGCAGCAGTGCGCTGGTGCGTCGTCTGGATTGCGTGGACCTGCGCGCCGATGGTGTGGTGGCGGCGAGCCGGCCCTGAGGCGTCGGCGCGCGGCGCGCACGCCGAGGATGCGGCGCTGCGCCTGCTCGCCGGCGCGGGCTTGCAGTTGGTCGCGCGCAACTTCCGCTGCCGCGGCGGCGAGCTGGACCTGGTGATGCTCGATGGCCGGACCCTGGTGGTGGTCGAGGTGCGGGCGCGCGGCAGCGCGGGTTTCGCCAGCGCGGCGGAGTCGGTGGATGCCCGCAAGCAGGCGCGCATCGTGCGGGCGACGCAGCTGTTCGTCGCGGCGCAGCCGGAGCACGCGCAGCGTGCGATCCGCTTCGACGTCGTCGCCTTCGACGGCGCCGGCCATCCAGACTGGATCCGTGCCGCGTTCGATGCCGGTTGACCCGCATTGGCGGCCGGACACGCCCGGTTCACAATGAACCGTCTTCCGTATCCGGTTTCCCGCCCCTCTCAATGAAACTCGAATCCCGCCTGCGTTCGCATTTCGAAGCCAGCATCGCCGCGAAACAGGCGACGCTGGCCCAGGCGCTGCCGGCGCTGGTCCGTGCCGCCGCGCTGCTCGCCGAGCGCCTGCGCGCCGGTGGCAAGGTGCTGGCCTGCGGCAACGGCGGCTCGGCCGGCGACGCGCAGCATTTCGCCGCGGAGCTCACCGGGCGTTTCGAGCGCGAGCGGCCGGGACTGCCCGGCATCGCGCTGACCGTCGATTCCTCTGCGCTCACCGCGATCGCCAACGACTACAGCTTCGAGCGCGTGTTCTCCAAGCAGGTCGAGGCGCTCGGCCGCACCGGCGACGTGCTGCTGGCGATCTCGACCTCGGGCAACTCGCCGAACGTGGTCAGGGCGATCGAGGCCGCGCACGCGCAGCAGATGCACGTGATCGCGCTGACCGGTCGCGACGGCGGGCGCATGGCGGCGCTGCTGCGTGAGTCCGACATCGAGCTGCGCGCGGCCTCGTCGGTGACGGCGCGCGTGCAGGAGGTGCACATCCTGTTCCTGCACTGCCTGTGCGACGCCATCGACGAGCAGCTGTTCCCGAAGTGATGAGCACCCCGCAGATCCAGTCCGCACCGCCGCTGCCGGAAGCTGCGCTGCGCCGGCTGCGCGCGGCGTTTCCGCCGGAGCGCCTCTACACCGATCCGGCCGACTGCCTGGCCTACGGCTATGACAACTCCAAGCGCATGGCGATGCCGCAGGCCGTCGTGCTCGCGGACTCGCACGACGAGGTCGCGGCGCTGGTGACCCTGTGCAACGAGCTGGGGCTGCCGCTGGTCGCGCGCGGGCGCGGCACCAACACCACCGGCGCGACGGTGCCGATCCACGGCGGCGTCGTGCTGTCGCTGGAGCGCATGAACCGCATCCTGCGCGTCTCGCCGGGAGATCGGCTGCTCGAATGCGAGGCCGGCGTGCTCAACGGTGACGTGCAGGCCGAGGCCGGCAAGCACGGCCTGTTCTGGGCGCCGGACCCGACCAGCCTCGCGTACTCGACAGTCGGCGGCAATCTGGGCTGCTGCGCCGGCGGACCGCGCGCGGTCAAGTACGGCACCGCGCGCGACAACGTGCTGGGCCTGCGCGCCGTGACCGGCGCCGGCACGACGATCAGGACCGGCTGCACGACGACCAAGGGTGTCGTCGGCTATGACCTGACACGCCTGCTGGTCGGCAGCGAGGGCACGCTGGCGGTGATCACCGAGGCGACGCTCAAGCTGCTGCCCCGGCCGCAGTGCGTGAAGACCGTGCGCGCCTGCTATGCCGACGTGAAGAGCGCGGCCGAGGCGGTCGCGCGCGTGATGGGCCAGCCGGAAACGCCCAGCGCACTCGAATTCATGGACGGCGACGCCGTGCAGCTGGCCGAGGCCTACCAGCCCACCGGCATCCCCGCCGGCACCGGCGCGTTGCTGCTGATGGAGGTCGATGGCAGCACCGACGCCATCGACGCGGCGCTGCGCGCGGTGTCGGCGGCGGCCGCGGGACCGGGGCTGATCGAACTGCGCACGGCCGCGACGACTGCCGAGACCGAGGCCCTGTGGGCATGCCGCAAGGCGTTGTCGCCGTCGCTGCGCAAGATCGCACCCAAGAAGGTCAACGAGGATGTCTGCGTGCCGGTGACGCGCATCCCGGAACTGGTCGCCGGGCTCGCCGAACTGTCGCGCCGGCATGGCATCCGCATCGTCAACTTCGGCCATGCCGGCAACGGCAACATGCACACCAACCTGCTCGCCGATCCCGAGGATCCGGCGCAGATGCAGGCGGTGCACGCCTGCCTGGGCGAGGTGTTCCGTCTGGTCCTGGATCTCGAAGGCACGCTGTCCGGCGAGCATGGCGTCGGCATCGAGAAGCGCGACTACGTCGGCTGGGAGATCGCCGCCGACACGCTGGGCGTGATGCGTGCGCTCAAGCGCACGCTCGATCCCAACGGCATCCTCAACCCGGGCAAGGCGCTGCCGGGGATCTGAAAGTGCATAGACAGCGACTATTGCCGGGATAGCCATTCCTGTCTTTTGCTTGCAGGAAAACCGGCGTACTCTGCGGCTGCGGTGCAAACCAGAGGAGATCCACATGGCTACGCTCAAGGGCAGCAAGACCGAAGCGAACCTCAAGGCGGCGTTTGCGGGTGAGTCCCAGGCCAACCGCCGCTACCTGTACTTCGCACAGAAGGCGGACGTCGAGGGCTACAACGACGTCGCTGCGGTGTTCCGCTCGACGGCGGAGGGCGAGACCGGCCACGCGCACGGTCACCTCGAATATCTCGAAACCTGCGGCGACCCGGCGACCGGCTTGCCGTTCGGCGAGACCAAGGCGAACCTGAAAACCGCGATTGCCGGCGAAACGCACGAGTACACCGACATGTACCCGGGCATGGCCAAGACCGCGCGCGACGAGGGCTTCGACGAGGTCGCCGACTGGTTCGAGACCCTGGCCAAGGCCGAACGCTCGCACGCCAACCGTTTCAGCAAGGCGCTGCAGGATATCGGCTGAGTCCGGCCGGACACCGGCAACGGCGTCCAGCATCGACATGGCAGAAGCTCCATCCAATCAGCCTCGGGCTGAGGGCGGTCTGCAGGCGCCGACGCGCCACGCGATCGCGTGGCGCGACCCGGCGTTCTGGGACCGCGACGCCCTCGATGCCGAACTGCACCGTGTGTACGACATCTGCCACGGCTGCCGGCGCTGCGTCAGCCTGTGCCATGCCTTCCCGACGCTGTTCGACCTGGTCGATGCGTCGCCGACGATGGAAGTCGATGGCGTCGCCAAGTCTGATTACGGCAAGGTCGTCGAGCAGTGCTACCTGTGCGACCTGTGCTACCAGACCAAGTGTCCCTACGTGCCGCCGCACGAGTGGGCGATCGATTTTCCGCATTTGATGCTGCGCGCCAAGGCGCAGGCATTCCGGCGTGGCGAGGTGCCCGCGCAGCACGAGCGCCTGACCAACACGACGGGCATCGGCCGCCTGGCGTCGATTCCGGTGGTCGCCGAAACGGTCAACGCGATCAACCGCAGCCCGACGATGCGCAAGGTGGTGCGCGCGGTGATGGGCGTGCATCCCGATGCGCGGCTGCCGGAGTACCACCATCCGACCGCGCGCGCGCGTCTCAAGAAGGCCGCGGCGGCGCATGCGCCGCAGCCCGCGGCGGTGCAGGCCGCGGGGCCGACACGCGGTCGCGTCGCCGTCTTCGTCACCTGCTACGGCAACTACAACATGCCGCAGGCGGTCGAGGATCTGGTCGCGGTGTTGCGCCACAACGGTATCGAAACCAGGTTGATCGAGCGGGAGCAGTGCTGCGGCATGCCCAAGCTGGAGCTGGGCGATCTCGACAGCATCGAGCGCTACAAGAAGGCGAACCTGCCGCTGCTGGCGCAGGCGGTGCGCGACGGTTGGGACATCACCGCGCCGATCCCGTCCTGCGTGCTGATGTTCCGCCAGGAGATTCCGCTGCTGTTCCCCGAGGACGGTGACGTGCAGGCGCTGCGCGGCGCGATCTTCGACCCGTTTGAATACCTGATGCACCGGCACAGGGCCGGCCTGCTGAACACTGCGTTCACGCAGCCGCTCGGCAAGGTCGCCTACCACGCGCCCTGCCACCAGCGCGTGCAGAACATCGGCCCGAAGACGCGCGAACTGCTGGCGCTGATCCCGGGCACGACGCTGGAGGCTGTCGAACGCTGTTCCGGGCACGACGGTACCTACGGCGTGCGCGAGGCCACCTACGAACGCTCGATGAAGATCGCACGGCCCGTGGTGTCGAAATTCAAGCAGGCCGAGCCGGACCATGTCAGCAGCGACTGCCCGATGGCCGGTGAGCACCTGGCGCACGGCATGGATCCGGGCCGGCATTCCGTGCACCCGATTTCGCTGCTGCGGCGTGCCTACGGGATCTAGACGCTTCCGTCATGCGACCACTGGTACCCGACGACCTGCTGTCTCTGGAAGCCTACGCGCGGTCGCGCGCCGAGTTCAGGCAGCGCGCGATCGCGCACAAGCGCAACCGCACCGTGCATGTCGGCCCGCATCTGACTCTGCTGTTCGAGGACCGTCTGACCGTGCAGTACCAGGTGCAGGAGATGCTGCGCATCGAGCGTATCTTCGAGCCGCAGGGGATCGCCGAGGAACTGGCGGCCTACAATCCATTGATCCCGGACGGCCACAACTGGAAGGCGACGCTGCTGATCGAATTTCCCGACGAGGCCGAGCGGCGGCGGCGCCTGATCGAGTGGCGTGGCATCGAGCATCACTTCCGTCTGCTGGTGGATGCCCTGCCGCCGGTCACGGCCATCGCCGACGAAGACCTCGAGCGCAGCAACGAGGCCAAGACCGCGGCGGTGCACTTCCTGCGCTTCGAACTGGATGCGCCGATGCGCGCTGCGCTGCGTGCCGGCGCGCCGGTGGCATTCTCCGTCGAACACGCGGACTGTCGTGAGCGCGTGCTGTTGACGCCCGAGCAGCGCACGGCGCTGCTCGCCGATCTGGCGGACTGAAGGCCGTCAACTCCGCAGCACGCCGACTTCGAGTTCGGCGAACCAGTTGATGAAGCGCTGCACGTCGGCGCCGCGGTAGATCGCGCCGTGCTGCGGGCACATCAGCTCAATCTTCAGCTTGGAAACGCGCTCGCACCAGTCGAGCTTGGCCTTGTCCGAGCCCATCCAGCGGCGATGAAAGCCTTCCGCGTGGCGAATGTGGCGGTCGAAATCCTCGACGTACAAGCCGGCTTCGTCGGGCGGCAGCAGTGCCGCCCCGATATCGCCGGAGAACAGCAATTCGGCCTTCGGATCGTAGAGATGGAAGTTGCCGGAGGAGTGCAGGTAGTGCGCCGGAATCGCCTCGAGCGTCAGCCGGCCATGGATGATGTCGAGGCCGTCGTCCGGTATCGATACGAAGGTTTCAGGCCCGCCGCCGAAGTGCGGGATGAAGCTGGACCACAGCCAGCTGCAATAGCACTTCAGCGCCGGGTTGAACTCCAGCCACAGGCTCAGCGACGAGATGATGTCCGGGTCCTGGTGTGACGCGAAGATGGCGTCGATGTTCGCCGGATCGTATTCGGCGCTGAGCGCCGAGAACACCGCGGGGAAGATCTCCATGCCGCCCGGGTCGCAGAGCAGGCCGCGACCATCGCTGATCACCAGGTACTCGTTGGTGTCGATCACGTAGCCCGGCTTGTCCGGGTCACGCGCGATGGCGAGCCAGCGATGGCCACCGTCGTCGAAGATGATCTGGGCGCGTTTCATCGGTGTTCGTCTCCGGTCGCCTTGTGCAGTGCCGTCAGCGCAGTCTCGATCTCGTCGATCGTCCGGCTGAACTCGGCCGACACCTGTCCCAGCTCGGCCGCGAAGCGCCCGCCGTAGGCGGCCTCGATGTGCGCCGATCGCGCCAGCACCGTGCCGAGCTGCATCAGCGGCAGGATCTCGTCCGTCAGCAGGCGTCGCACGCTGGCCTGCGTCTGCCTCAACGTGAGGATGCGCTGGTGCACGGCCACACGTTGCCGGGTGCGCACCTCGTCGAGCTTTTCCTGGACGGCGGGCGGGACGACGGTGATGCGTTCGGAGATCGCGAGATAGCGGGCTTCCTTGACCAGAGCGGTGACCGTGGCCACCGAGCTGGCGGTGAGTCCGCGCAGTCCGTTCATCTGCTGCGACAGTTCGCCGGCAAAGCGGCGCAGTTCGTCGGACAGCACGCCGAAGCCGCGTGCGGCATCGCCCGCGCGCCGCGCCAGCATGATGGCGTTGAGCGCCATCACGCTGATGCGGAATGCCGGTCGCACGACACTCTTGATCTGTTCGTTGATGCGAACGATACGATGCAGTTCCTGCGAGCTGGACGTCATCGCGAGGCCGGCGGTCGGACGGGGCTCCATTCTCGGTCCGGTCATCGCCGCAAGGACGGTGTCACGAGCTGAATGGAGGCGGGAGGCGGTCTGAGCGGTCGCTACTTGACGACCCGCAGGGTCGGCCGGCCCGGCCTGGTGGGCTTGGGCGGTTCGGGTGGCGGCGGCTTGTCGGCTGCGGCTGACGCGGACTCGGCTGCCTCGACTTCGCCGAACATCACCCCTTCGCCGTTCTCGCGAGCGAAGATCGCCAGCACCGCGCCCGGTGGAAACTGGACATCGAAAGGGCGGCCGCCGAACCGCGCCGAGAACCAGATCGGATCACAGTGCAGGTCGAGGTTCTGTACCGCCACCGGGCTGATGTTGAGCGTGATGCGTCCGTCCTTGACGTACTCGCGTGGCACGGAGACGCCCGGATGATCGGCGGCGACCAGGACATGCGGCGTGTAGCCGTTGTCGCAGCACCAGTCGAAGATGGCGCGGATCAGGTACGGACGGCGGGATTTCGGCATGGTGGCGATGGATCTCGATGAGGTCCCGGCGGGTCCGCGCGCGCAGCCGCGGATCAGCGGAGGCTCGATTGTACGCTCGGGCGGGCGAGCACCCGCTGCGCGTAGCGCAGCAGCGCGGGATCCTCCGGCGGCTTGAGCTGCAGCGCCGGCAGCGCCGACAGCAGCGCGGCCCATGCGCAGTCGGCGAGGCTGAAATCGGTCAGCCCGAGGCACCAGCCGCGCTGCGGGAAGAAGCGCCCGCTGGCGGCGAGGTTCTCACCCAGTTGCTTGCGCGCGGCCTTGACGTCCGGGGACTTGGGTGCAGCCAGGATCGACTGCGCCAGCGGCAGCAGCTCGCGTTCCAGTCGGGCCAGCATCATTCGGATCAGCGCGCGCGTGGCCGGGTCGGGCGGGAGCAGGCGCGGGTGCGGGTAGCGCTCGTCAAGGTACTCGACGATGATGCCGGCCGGGTACATCACGGCATCGCGGTCGGCCAGCGTCGGCAAGCTCAGCGAAGGATTGAGCACGATCAGGTCGGGATGCGGCCGACCGCCCGGGCGGACCCATTCGATGCGCGCGTGGTCGATGTCCTTCTCAGCGAGCACGATGCGTGCCCAGCGGCCGCTGAGGTCGTCCGGCGCGCAGTACAGCGTCAGCCCGGCGCGCGCGCCCGGGCGGCTGTCCATCACGTACTTGCTCTTCGCCGGGATCGCCATCGTGCGCGCCTCAAAAACAAACGGCGCCGTTCATCGCCGGAGGTCTCGGCATGAACGGCGCCGTGCGCATCGCCATCGCCGGCTAGTGGACGTCTTTCCAGTACTCGCGCTTGAGCATGTAGGCGAGCACCGTGAACAGCACCAGGAACAGCATGACCTTGATGCCGGTCGAGACCCGGTCCGCACGTCCGGGTTCGGCCGCATACACCATGAAGTTCACCGTGTCGGCGACGAACTTCTGGTACTCCTTCGCGTCGAGCTTGCCGGGAACGGCGATCTTGAAGCTGGGGGCGGCGTGTGCGCCGCCGTGGCCGCCTTCACCCGCCGGGGCTTCCTCGTGCCTGACCTGCCAGCCCTGCAGTTCGCCGAGCACGTGCGGCATCGACGCCCCCGGCAGCACCAGGTTGTTGGTGCCCAGCGGACGGCCCGCATCGAGGTAGAAGGTCATCAGGTAGTTGTAAACCCAGTCGGCACCGCGCATGCGCGTTTCGAGCGTGAGATCCGGTGGACGCGCGCCGAACCAGCCGGCCGATTCGGCCGGCATCGACGAAACGATGTGATCACCCGGCTTCTCGGTCGTGAACATCAGATTCTTCTTGAGCAGCTCCTCGGGGATGTCCAGGTCCGCGGCCATGCGACCGTAGCGGAGGTGGGCCATCGAGTGGCAGCCCGAGCAGTAGTTCATGAAGTTGCGTGCGCCACGCTGCGCAGAGGCCAGGTTGCCCGTGTCCGGCTTGAAGCTGTAGGGCAGCACGGCACCACCCGCGGCCTGTGCCGCGGACGCACACAGGGCCGCGCCGGCCAGCAGCAGCGAACGCGCGGCCGTCATGAGGTTGGCGTTAATGCGCTTCATAAGTCACGCGCTCCGGTTCCTGCTTGGTCTTGTCGAGCTTGGAGTAGAACGGCATCAGGATGAAGAAGCCGAAGTAGATCGCAGTGCCGATGCGCGAGATCAGCGTGCCGATTTCGGTCGGCGGCTGCATGCCGAAGTAGCACAGTGCGACGAACGCGATCGTGAACAGCGCCACCGCGGCCTTGAAGATCGGGCCCTTGTAGCGGATCGACTTGACCGGGGACCGGTCGAGCCAGGGCAGCGCGAACAGGATCAGCACCGCGCCGAACATGCCGACGACGCCGAGCAGCTTGTTGGGGATCGCGCGCAGAATTGCGTAGAACGCACCGAAATACCACGCCGGCGTGATGTGATCCGGTGTGACCAGCGGGTTGGCTTCCTGGAAGTTGGGCTTTTCGAGGAAGTAGCCGCCGCCGTCCGGCGCGAAGAACACGATGCCGAGGAAGACGATCAGGAACACGCCGACACCGACCAGATCCTTGACGGTGTAATACGGGTGGAACGGGATGCCGTCGAGCGGGATGCCGGTCGTCGGATCCTTCTTCTTCTTGATCTCGACGCCGTCGGGGTTGTTCGAGCCCACTTCGTGCAGTGCGATCAGGTGCGCGACGACCAGGCCGACGAGCACCAGCGGAATCGCGATGACGTGCAGCGAGAACAGGCGGTTGAGCGTCGCGTCCGACGGGATGTAGTCGCCCTGGATCCAGATCACCAGATCGGGGCCGACCACCGGAATCGCGCCGAACAGCGAGATGATCACCTGCGCGCCCCAGTAGGACATCTGTCCCCACGGCAGCACGTAGCCGCAGAAGGCTTCCGCCATCAGGCACAGGAAGATCAGGCAGCCGAAGATCCAGATCAGCTCACGCGGCTTGCGGTGCGAGCCATACAGCAGGCCGCGGTACATGTGCAGATAGACGACGACGAAGAATGCCGATGCGCCGGTCGAATGCAGGTAGCGGATGACGTTGCCCCAGGGCACGTCGCGCATGATGTACTCGACGCTGTGCCAGGCCTGCGCGGCATCCGTCTTGTAGTGCATCGTCAGGAAGATGCCGGTCAGCAGCTGGTTGACCAGCACGAGCAGGGCCAGCGAACCGAAGTAGTACCAGAAGTTGAAGTTCTTCGGTGCGTAGTATTCGGCGAGGTGGTCCTTCCACAGCTTGGTCAGCGGGAAGCGGTCGTCGATCCAGCCGAGGAAGCCGGTGGTCTTGTAGGGATTGGGAACGATGGCCATCACGCAGCTCCCACGGTGTCTTCACCGACCACGATCGTGTGGTCGCCCGCGTAGCGATGCGGCGGCACGACCAGGTTCAGCGGCGCCGGCACGCCCTTGTACACGCGGCCGGACAGGTCGAACTTCGAGCCGTGGCAGGGGCAGTAGAAGCCGCCCTGCCAGTTCGGGTCGATTTCTGGCGCCGGGTGATCCGGGCGGAAGGTCGGCGAGCAGCCCAGGTGCGTGCACGAGCCGACCATCACCAGCACCTCGGGCTTGATCGCACGCGCCTCGTTCTGCGCATAGGCCGGCTGCTGCGGCTCCTTCGACGCGGGGTCGCGCAGATCGGCGCTGACCTTGGGCAGGGACTGCAGCATGTCCGGGGTGCGCCGCACGATCCACACCGGCTTGCCGCGCCAGGCGACGATGATGCGCTGGCCGGGCTCGACCTTGGAGATGTCCACGGTCACCGGCGCGCCCAGCGCCTTGGCGCGTTCGCTCGGCTTGAGTGACGCCAGAAATGGCCAGACCGCTGCGACCGTTCCAGCACCGCCGACGACCGCGGTCGTCAGCGTGAGGAACCGGCGGCGGCCAGGATCCACGCCTTGATTGCTCATTGAACCATGCCCCTGCAGGAGTGATAGCGAAATCCTTGACAAGGCACGAACGCGACACCACCCGCGACCCGGACGACGGGCCGTGACTCCCAGGACGATGCGCTCGGCCTAACCTGCGAAGTATAGCGGCTGGCTGGGATGCGGCGTAAGTCGGCGTTCAGGACAACAAGCCGCGCAGCGCGGCGAAACGCACGACTTCGGCGGTGTTGCGCAGCCCCAGTTTCTCCATCATGCGCGCACGGTGGTTCTCGGCGGTCTTGACGCCGATGTCGAGGATCTGCGCGATCTCCTTGGTGGTCTTGCCCTGGATCACCAGGTGGAAGGTCTCGCGTTCGCGCGCCGTGAGGCTCTCGTAGGGATCGGCGCTGATGCTGCGGCCGCGGCCCTGCCGCTCCGCCAGCGCCTTGGCGGCCCGCGGACCGAAGTACGACTGGCCGCCGTGGATCGCCTTGATCGCGGTCATCAACTCGGCGACCGAGGTGTCCTTGTTGAGGAAACCGTTGGCGCCGGCGCGCAGGATCGGCAGGATGTACTCGTCCTCCTCGTGGACCGTCAGCACCAGCGTGCGCGTGCCCGGCAGCTCGGCGCGCACGCGCTTGACGACTTCCAGGCCCGACATGCGCGGCATCGAGATGTCGGTGACGACGACGTCGGGCTGGGTCTTGAGCGCGAGATCCATCGCCTGATGGCCGTCGGCGGCCTGGGCGACCACTTGGCATTCGCCGGTTTCCTCGAGCATGGAAACCAGCCCCTCGCGGACGATGGTGTGGTCGTCGGCGACCAGAAGGCGGATCGGGTTCATGGGTTCGTCGGATGTCCAGAATCGGAGGCGTCGAGCGCGAGCGTCATTTGTACGATCGTGCCGCCGCCGGTGGCTGCCCTGAGTTCGACGCGGCCGCCGAACAGCTCGGCGCGGTCGCGCATGCCGCGCAGGCCGCCGCTCGCTCCTGAGCGTTCGGCATCGGCGAGCGCCTGGAGATCGACGCCGCGACCGTCGTCCTCGATGCGCAGCATCAGCAGGTCGCCGCGTCTCTGCAGCACGATCTGCGCCGAGCGCGCCTGCGCGTGGCGGATCACGTTGGTCAGCGCTTCCTGCGTGACGCGGAACACCAGCGTCTCGATGTCCGGGTGCAGGCGCTGCTCGTCGAGGCCTGAGCGCAGTTCGATCGCCAGCCCAGTGCGCTCGCTGAGCGTGCGCGCCAGCCAGTTCAGCGCGGCGTCGAGGCCCAGATCGTCGAGCAGCGTCGGCCGCAGCAGGCGTGACAGCTCACGGGTGTCGTGCAGCGAGGTGCGGGTCAGTTCCAGCGCGTCGCCGAGCCGGTGTTCGAGTCCCAGATTGCCGGCGCCGCGCGCGTCGTCGAGGATGCGCTGCAGCTGGTTGGCGAGCGCGGTGAGCGTCTGGCCGATGCCGTCATGCAGTTCGCGTGCGAGGCGCCGGCGCTCTTCCTCCTGGACGTGCCAGACCGACTTGGCCAGCGTCCTGAATCGACGCTCGCTGCGTACCACCGATTGCAGCAGGCGCTGGTTGTCGGCGGTCAGTGCCTCGACCTGACGCAGCACCGCCTGGCGAAAGTCCTCGGTTTCGGCCTCGCTCGCCGGCCTCACCGTATCGGCGGGCCGTTCGCTGCGCGCGGACTCCCGCTGTGGCTCCATGCCCGTGGCGTGCTCAGGCCGGCTGCGGCGAGAGCGCGTGCAGGCTGGCGGCGAGGCGACTCAGCGCGGACTGCTGGTTGGCCGCACGCAACGCCAGGGCCGCCTGTTCGGCGAGCGCTTCGAGGATCTCGATGTCCAGTTCCCCCAGCACGCGCGGCGGATCCGCCCGCAGCAGGCACATCACGCCGCGCTGCGGGCAGCCGAGCTCCAGCGGCACTGCAACCACGGCCGGCGCGTTTTCCTCGAAACTGCCGTCGAGCTGCGGCAGGATCAGGCCGAGGCGGTCCGCCAGTCCCAGGCCGCCATGGACCAGCGACTGGTGCAGCGCGCGCGCAGCGCAACCGAGAACGATGTCGAGCAGGTCGCGCGGGCTGACGTGATGTGCGCACACCACTTCCAGAGCGGGCTCGTCGCGGGTCTGCAGGATGAAGCCGCGCTGGGCGCCGATCACTTCGCAGGCCGAGCGCAGCGTGTTGCGCAGCACCTGCTGGGCGGGTTCGCTGGCGTGATCGCCCCGCCAGGTCAGGGCCTCGTGCGGGCTGCGCCGCGCTGCCCGTCGGCGTGATCCGGCCGGGATCGACGCGGCTTCACGCGGTGTCGCCGGTGAACGATTCAGGAACAATGCTCAGTCCTCCAGATCAAGGCACTGCCTCTCGCAAGCTTCGTGCCACTGGTGGCGCCGCTACGTCGGCAACGCCGAATCGGGCGAGTCTAGCAGAAGCCGCGCGGCGCGCTGCGGGTAAAGTTTGCTCACGGCGCGCGTCGAAGCGGGCCGCACGGGTCGTGCATCGACTGCAGTGGCGTGTGGGTGCATTCACTCGCGGTCGAGGCCCAGCTTCTTGATGCGGTAGCGCAGCGAACGGAACGACATGCCGAGCAATTCGGCGGCGCGCGTCTTGTTGTAACGCGTCTTTTCCAGGGCCTCGCGAATCGCCTTGCGCTCCATGTCCTCCATCTGCCGCTCGAGATCGGTGGTCGCGCGCGGCGCGGGCGAGGCGACCGGTCCATGCAGCTGCAGATCCGTGGCCCGGATGCGCGTGCCGTCGCATAGCGTCATGGCCCGTTCCAGCGCATTTTCCAGCTCGCGGACGTTGCCGGGGAACGGATACTCCATCAGCAGGTGCAGGGCGGTGGCGTCCAGTGCCGGCGCGGCGGGCAGTCCGGCCTGCGCGGCGAGGCGCTGCAGGATGTGCTCGGCCAGCAGCGGGATGTCGGCGCGCCGCTCGCGCAGCGCCGGTGTGTGCACGGTGATCACGTCGAGACGGTAGAGGAGGTCCTGCCGGAACTGGCCGCTGCCTGCCAGCTCGCGCAGATTGCGGTGTGTGGCCGAGATGATGCGGACATTGACCGGCACCTCCGCTTCCGCGCCCACGGGCCGCACCCGCCGCTCCTGCAGGGCGCGCAGCAGCTTGACCTGCATGTGCAGTGGCAGGTCCGCGACCTCGTCGAGGAACAGGGTTCCGCCTTCGGCGGCCTGGAACAGGCCGGCCTTGTCCCGATGTGCCCCGGTGAAGCTGCCCTTCAGGTGGCCGAAGAACTCGCTCTCCATCAGCTCGGCCGGGATCGCGCCGCAATTGACGGCGACGAAGGGGCCCGCCGCACGCGGGCCGCTGCTGTGGATCAGACGTGCGACCAGTTCCTTGCCCGTGCCGGATTCGCCGGTGATGTGGACCGGTGCCTGACTGCGGGCGAGCCGTTCGATGAGTTCCCGCAGCTGGCGGATGCTTTCGTGCTCGCCGAGCAGGCCATCACCGGCGTCGGCGTGCGGTTCCGGACCACGCAGGCGCAGGGCAGTATCGACCAGCTTGCGCAGCACGGCGACGTCCACCGGCTTGGACACGAAGTCGAACGCACCGGCCTTGAGACTTTCGACCGCCGCCTCGGCGTTGCCGTAGGCAGTGATCACCGCGACCGGCGTCTGCGGCGTAAGCTGCTGGATCTCGCTGACCAGGCCGATGCCGCTGCCGTCGGGCAGGCGCATGTCGGTGATGCACACGTCGTATCGGTCACGGGCCAGACGCGCCCGTGCTTCGGCCAGCGTCGCCGCGGCGTCCGTGCGCAGCCCCATGCGCGACAGGGTGATCTCGACCAGTTCGCGGATGTCGGGCTCGTCGTCGACGATCAAAACCCTGGCGGTACTCGTGTTCATGTCGCTGCGCCCGAGGAAGCTGCCGGCGGCACGGCACAGCGGATGCGAAACATCGCGCCGCGGGCCGTGGGTACGTGGCTCAGCCGGGCCTGATTGTATTCGCACAGCTCGCGGCACAGGAAAAGCCCCAGGCCGGTGCCGTTGGCGTTGGTGGTGAAGAAGGGTTCGAAGATGCGTTCCTGCAGCTCGCCGGGAATCCCGGGACCATCGTCGGCGACATCGATCTGCACCGCGTCGCCTTCGCGGGTCGGTGCCGCGCGCAGGCTGACGCGCACCGCCCGGTCGCTGCGTGCCCCGCTCTCGAAGCTGTTGTCCCACAGGTTGAACAGGACCTGCCGCAGATGTTCCGGGTCGAAGCGGATGCGCAGGCCGGCGGGCACGTCCGTCAGCTCGATCGGGCGTGATTCGCGCGGGTGGCTTTCGTGGTAGAACGCGACCGCCTGGGCCAGCCACTGTCGCAGCGACAGGGTCTGCTGCCGCGAGGGATCGCGCCGCGACAGGTCGAGCACGTCGCTGACGATGCGTTCGATGCGTCCGGCATGGCGCTGGATCATCGCCAGCAGGCGGCCGTTCTCGCCCTGCATCTGCGTGGATTCGGCGAGCAGCTGCCCGGCCTGCGTGATCGCCGAGAGCGGATTGCGGATTTCGTGGGCGATGCCGGCGGACAGCCGGCCGAGCGCGGCGAGCTTGATCCGCTGCGCCTGTTCGCGCAGCTGCGCGGTGTCCTCGAGCATCACCAGCACCGGCGCGCGCTCGCCCCAGCCCAGCCGCGTCAGCCTGACGCTGACTTCCCGGCCGCTGCCCGTGATCTGCAGCGAGGTCGCGGGATCGTGGTTTGCGGCGTGCCAGGCCCGCACCAGGCCATGCAGTTCCGGCGCAACTTTCGTCGTTGGCGTTCCGGGCGCCAGCTCGCTGCCGAGCAGCCGGCGCGCCGCAGTATTGGCGGTGCGGATGCGTCCGTCCGCATCGACGACGAGCACGCCGGTGTGCATCGCCTCGATGACGTTCTCGGAGAGCCGCGACAGGCTCATGAACTCGCTGCCGACGCGCGCCGCGACCGCTTCGCTGCGCCGGGCGCGCTGGGCCGCCGCGTTGGCGACCAGGCTCGACACGAAGAACATGAGGCCGAGCAGGCCGGCCTGGGTGTATTCGCCGGTGTCGGGTGCGCGTGCCGCCAGCTGGTTCGCGGCTTCGGCGCCGAGCATCGCCAGCGTTGCCACGGCGGCATGCACCGCGGCCAGACGCGGGCGCAGCACGAGACTGCTGCCGACCACCGGTGGAATCAGCAGGATGCCCAGGCCGCTGCTGACGCCGCCGGTGCCCAGGACCAGCGCGCCGATCATCAGTACGTCCGCACCGAGGTGCAGGTGGGCCTGGATGCGCAGGCTGGGGGTGCGATAGACGCCCAGCAGCAGCAGGACCAGCGCGATCAGTGCGTAAGCCAGGCAGCCGTAGTAGAACATCGGCTGCCGCAGCTGCTCGAAGATGGCCGGTGCCAGCCCGGCGCGGTACAGCGTCAGCAGTGTCGTAACCAGCAGCAGGCGATACGGGCCCAGGACTGCGAGGATGCGCCAGTCCTCGGTCCGCGCCGCAGGCGCCTCGCCGGGTCGCGCGGCGTGCAGGTTCATCGCCGCGGCGATGCGTGGCGCCGGTTGTTGTTCATTCGCTGCAGCGGCCGCACAAGCCCGCCGAGTTCAGCGATTTCGCCGGCAGGTGGGTGCCACACTTGGCGCAACGGGCCATCGGCTCGTAGAGATCGGCTGGAGGGCTTTGTCGCGGCAGCTGCTGACGCACCTGCCTGACGATGCGCCAGACCAGCCAGACTGCCGCCACGAGGATCAACAGGCGTAATAGGTTCATCGGGCGATTGTACGTCCGCTTGGCTTGAGGCTCATCGGTAAGCGAGAATGCCGGCCGCACATCGGATCCCACGCGCCAGAGGACAGCGGCATGAATCTGCACGAGTATCAGGCTAAAGAGATTTTCGCGCGCTACGGCATCGCCGTCCCGCTGGGACAGCTGGCCGCGAGCCCGGAGGCCGCGCGGGCGGCCGCGAAGCAGCTCGGCGGCGAGAAGTTCGTCGTCAAGGCGCAGGTGCATGCCGGCGGTCGCGGCAAGGCCGGCGGCGTCAAGCTGGTCGAGGGCTACGACGCGGTCGAGGAAGCGGCCAAGAAGATGCTGGGCCAGAAGCTGGTGACCAAGCAGACCGGCGCCGAAGGGCTGCCGATCAACAGCGTCTGGGTCGAGAAGCCGTCGGCAATCGCGCGCGAGTTGTACGTGTCGGCGCTGGTCGATCGCTCCAAGGAGCGCATCGTGTTCATGGCGTCCGCCGCCGGCGGCATGGACATCGAGGAGGTCGCCGCGCACACGCCGGAGAAGATCCAGCACGTCTACGTGCACCCGGCCGCCGGCCTGCAGCCCTACCAGGCGCGTCAGCTCGGCTTCTTCATGGATCTGAACAAGACCCAGGTCGATCAGTTCACCAAGATCCTGATGGGTTTGTACCGCATCTTCACCGAGCTCGATGCGGCGCTGGTCGAGATCAATCCGCTGATCGTCACCGCCGACGGCGACGTCATGGCGCTCGACGCCAAGCTCAACTTCGACAGCAACGCGCTGTACCGGCAGAAAGCGATCGCCGAGATGCGCGATCCGTCGCAGGAGGACGAGCGCGAGCGCGAGGCATCGAAGTACGACCTCAATTACGTGACCCTCGATGGCAACATCGGCTGCATGGTCAACGGCGCCGGCCTGGCGATGGCGACGATGGACATCGTCAAGCTGCACGGTGGGCGCCCCGCGAACTTCCTCGACGTCGGCGGCGGCACCACGGCGGAGAAGGTGACCGAGGCCTTCAAGCTGATCACCAAGTCGCCGGAGGTCAAGGCGATCTTCATCAACATTTTCGGCGGCATCGTGCGCTGCGACCTGATCGCCGAGGGCATCATCCAGGCCTGCAAGCAGACCGGCCTGAAGATTCCGGTGGTCGCACGCCTGCAGGGCACCAACATGGAGAAGGGCCGCGACATGCTCAACGCCAGCGGGCTGAAGATCACGCCGGTGAGCGATCTGACCGAAGCCGCCAAGACCGTCGTTTCCCTGGCCAGCGCCTGAGGCCTTCGCGCCTTCGGCCTCACGTCTCACGAGAGTCCCATGAGCATCCTCATCAACAAAGACACCAAGGTCATCTGCCAGGGCTTCACCGGCAAGCAGGGCACCTTCCACTCCGAACAGGGCATCGCCTACGGCACCAAGCTGGTCGGCGGCGTCACGCCGGGCCGCGGCGGCAGCGAGCACCTGAACCTGCCCGTGTTCGACACCTGCCACGACGCGGTCGAGGCCACGGGTGCCGACGCGACGATGATCTACGTGCCGGCGCCGTTCGCCGCCGATGCGATCCTCGAAGCGGCCGACGCCGGCATCCGCGTGATCGTCTGCATCACCGAGGGCATCCCGGTCAACGACATGATCAAGGTCAAGACCACGCTGCGCCACCAGTATCCGGGCAGCGTGCTGATCGGCCCGAACTGTCCGGGCGTGATCACGCCGGGCGAATGCAAGATCGGCATCATGCCGGGCCACATCCACAAGCCGGGCCGCATCGGCATCGTTTCGCGCTCCGGCACCCTGACCTACGAAACCGTGCACCAGACCACGCAGAATGGTCTGGGCCAGTCCACCTGTGTCGGCATCGGCGGCGATCCGGTGCGCGGCCTGGGCTTCATCGAGGTGATCGAGCTGTTCGAGAAGGATCCGAAGACCGACGGCATCATCATGGTCGGCGAGATCGGCGGCGCCAGCGAGGAAGAGGCGGCCGCGTACATCAAGAAGAACGTGAAGAAGCCGGTCGTCGCCTACATCGCTGGCGTCACCGCGCCGCCGGGCAAGCGCATGGGCCACGCCGGCGCGATCATCTCCGGCGGCAAGGGAACGGCCGACGAGAAGTTCGCCGCGCTGGAAGCGGCCGGGGTGAAGACGGTGCGTTCGCCGGCCGACCTGGGCGCCGCGATGAAGTCCCTGCTCTGAGGTTCGGCGCAGACTCACGTCCCAGGACTGGCGCATGCCGGGACCGCTGCGACTCGCGTTGGCCCAGATCAATCTCTGGGTTGGCGACGTCGAAGGCAACGTGCAGAAGATCGTCGATGCGGCGATCCATGCACGCGACACGCTCGGGGCCAGCCTGCTGGCCTGCCCCGAGTTGTCACTGATCGGGTATCCCCCCGACGACCTGCTGCTGCGTTCGGCGATGCCGCGCGTGATCGAGGACGGCGTGCGCCGCCTGCTCGCCGAGGTGCGCGGCATCACCGTCGTGTTCGGCCTGCCCGAATACGCGACGGCCGGATCCGACGGCCAGCCGCTGATCTACAACGCAGCCTATGTGATCCGTGATGGGCAGATCGTCGCGCGCACGCGCAAGCAGTTGTTGCCCAATTACGGCGTGTTCGACGAGCGTCGCCATTTCCGTCCCGGCACCGGCACGCTGGTGTTCGCGCACGAGGGCGTGCGCATCGGGCTGTGCATCTGCGAGGACATCTGGGGCCCGAATCCGGCGGCCGCAGCGCGCGCCGCCGGCGCCGAGCTGCTGCTCAACATCAATGCCTCGCCCTTCGACCTGACCAAGACGCAGGCGCGGCGCCGCGTGTTCGATACGCGCGTTGCCGAGACCGGCCTGCCGATCGTCTACGTGAACTGTGTCGGCGGCCAGGACGACGTGATCTTCGACGGCGACTCCTGCGCGATCGACGGCGACGGCCGCGTCTCCTTCGCCGCGCCGTTGTTCGAGGAAGGCGTCTATCCGGTCGAATACGCGAACGGTCGTTTCAGCGGCGCGTTGCGCGCGGAGGCGAGCTGCGAAGCCGTCGTCTATCGCGGCCTGGTGCAGGCGGTGCGCGACTACGTCGATCGCAACGGGTTCCCCGGTGCGCTGATCGGCATGTCCGGAGGCATCGATTCGGCGGTCGTCGCGGCCATTGCCGCCGACGCACTGGGGTCCGAGCGCGTCTGGGGGGTGTCGCTGCCGTCGCGCTACACGGCGGGCATGTCGAACGACGATGCGCGTGCCGAGGCCGAGGCGCTCGGCATCCGCTACTCGCTGCTGCCGATCGAACCGGCGTTCCAGGCCTTCACCGGCACGCTCGCGCAGACCTTTGCCGGGCGCGCGGTGGATCTCACCGAGGAGAACATCCAGTCGCGCTGTCGCGGCGTGCTGCTGATGGCCCTGTCCAACAAGTTCGGTCACGTCGTGCTGACGACCGGCAACAAGAGCGAGATGGCGGTGGGTTACGCCACCCTCTACGGCGACATGTGCGGCGGCTTCGCGCCGCTCAAGGACGTCTACAAGACCCTGGTGTACCGGCTGGCACGCTATCGAAACACGCTGGCGCCGGCGCATGCTCCGGTGATCCCCGAGCGCGTGATCGAGCGTCCGCCCAGCGCCGAGCTGCGCCCGGACCAGAAGGATTCCGACTCGCTGCCGCCGTACGACATCCTCGATCCGGTGCTCGAAGCCTACGTCGAGGATCAGTTGTCGATCCCCGAGATCGTCGCGCGCGGCTTCGACGAGGCGGTGGTCAAGCGCGTCGCCGCACTGGTGCGGCGCTCCGAATACAAGCGCCGCCAGGCGCCGCCGGGGCCGAAGATCACGCGCTGCGCGTTTGGACGCGAGCGGAGGTATCCGCTGACCGCTGTGTATGGAGATATCTGAGTCGCCGTCCTTGGCGCGACCTCGTTTCTCATCATGAGCACCGGCCCGGCCATCCTTGGCCGGGCGTTCGGCGGGACGAATGTCCGCTGGACATTCCTCTTGTCCGCCCCACCCGCTGGCCGCCGTTTACGACATATCTGAAGCCGGACTCTCGCTACGGTGCCGGCGCGGCGTCCTGTTTGGCCGGCTTGGCCTTGGCGTCTTCGAGCGTCGCCATCGCTTCCTTGGGTGCCGCCATCACGTAGGCCGCCCTCAGCTTGCGTGCGTCCTTGGCCTGGGCATCGAGACCCAGCGCGTCGTAGCTCTGCTCCAGCAGCACCAGCGCGTTGAGCGTCGCCGGCGCGCCCGGATACTGGGTGACGATCTGCTCGGCGCGCTTGGCGGCCGCGACGTAGGCCCCCCGGCGCATGTAGTACTCGACGACGGTCAGTTCGTGGGTGGCCAGCCGGTTGCGCAGCCAGATCATGCGCGCGCGCGCATCGGCCACGTAAGGGCTCTGCGGGTAGCGCTGGATCAGCAGGCTGAAGTCGTCGAAGGCGCGGCGCAGGTTGCTGGTGTCGCGGCGCGTCGTGTCGAAGCCGAGTGAATCGGCCAGCCCGCGGTCGCGGTCGAAATTGATCAGACCCTTGAGATACTGCACGTAGGCCGCGTGTTCGTGGCGCGGATAGTCGCGCAGGAAACGCTCGGCGTCGGCCATCGCCTCGTCGGGCTGGTAGTTGCGGTACATCGCGTAGATGCGTTCGACCTGTCCCTGCACCGCGTAGTCGGTGAACGGGTAGCGCAGCGACAGCTGTCCGTAGCGCTGGATCGCCGTGGTGAAATCGCTCGATTCGAGGGCCTGGCGGGCGAGCCGGTACAATTCCGCGGCCTGCAGGCGCTGTTCGCGCGCCGTGGTCTGCTCGGACTTGAACGGATTCTGCGGCGGCGGGCGGTCCGGATCGGAGCTGCACGCGGAAACGACGACGGCCAGCGTCGCCACGGCGACCATGCGGAATTTCATCGAGAAGAATGTAGTGGACAGGCAACGAGCCAGCGTGAGCGAGTATAGCCGATGAGCGCGAACGCTCCCGACGAAGACACAGAGCTGCTGGAGACGGCGGAAGTTCCTCCGGATCTCGACGGCACGCGCCTCGACGCGGCCTGTGCCCGGCTGTTCGGCGATTACTCGCGTTCACGCCTGCAGTCATGGATCGAGGCGGGCCGGGTGCGGGTCGATGGCGAAGTCGTGGCGCGGACGCGCCAGCCGGTCCACGCCGGCGCGGTGCTCACGCTCGATGCCGAGGCGGCGGAGACGTTCACGGTCGAGCCCCAGGATCTGCCGCTGACCGTGCTGCACGCCGACGCGGACCTGGCGATCATCGACAAGCCGCCGGGCCTGACCGTGCACCCCGGTGCCGGTCAGCGCGACGGCACGCTGCAGAACGCGCTGCTGTTCCATTTTCCGCAGACGGCGGCTGTGCCGCGCGCCGGCATCGTCCATCGACTCGACAAGGACACCTCCGGCCTGCTGGTCGTCGCCCTCAACCTGAAGGCGCACGCCAAGCTCGTCGCCGAGCTGCAGGCGCGCGAGATCCGCCGCGAATACGAGGCGCTGGTGCAGGGCGAGCTGATCGCCGGTGGCACGATCGACGCACCGATCGGCCGGCATCCGCGCGACCGCCTGCGCATGGCGGTGCTCGACCACGGCGGCCGCGAGGCGGTGACGCACTATCGCATCGAAGAGCGCTTCAGCCAGTTCACGCGGCTGCGGGTACGCCTCGAGACCGGCCGCACGCACCAGATCCGCGTGCACCTGGCCCACATCCGCCACCCGATCGTCGGTGACGCGCTCTATGGCGGCCCGCTGCGCGGCAGTGGTCTCGACACGGCGCTGCGCGAGGCGCTGCGCGGCTTTCCGCGCCAGGCGCTGCATGCACGCGAGCTGGAGCTGACGCATCCGCGCAGCGGCCGGCGCATCGGCTGGAGCGCCGAGGCGCCGGACGACATGCAGCAGCTGTATGCGCTGCTGCGCCGGCACGCGCCGCGCGTGGGGTGACGATGGCCGATGTCGTCTGGGCAGACTGGCCGGCGCCTCCGCGCGTGCGCGCCGGCCAGACCCTGCGCACCGGCGGCTGCAGCGGCGCGCCTTACGACGGTCTCAATCTCGCGGCGCACGTCGGCGACGATCCGGACGCGGTCGTGCGCAATCGCCAGATCCTGCGCAGCACGCTGCAGTTGCCGGCCGAGCCGGAGTGGCTGTGCCAGGTCCATGGAACCGGGGTCGCCGAGTTGCCGGGCGGTCGACCTGCGCCGCAGGCCGATGCCGCCTGGACCTCGCGGCCCGGCGTGGTCTGTGCCGTGCTGACTGCGGACTGTCTGCCGGTGTTGTTCGCCGCCGCTGACGGCAGCGTGGTCGCGGCTGCACATGCGGGTTGGCGCGGACTCGCCGCCGGCGTGCTCGAAACGACGCTCGCGGCGCTGCCGCTGCCGGCACGTCGGGTGCATGCCTGGCTCGGTGCGGCGATCAGTCAGGCGCACTTCGAGGTCGGGCCCGAAGTGCGGCGCGCGTTCGTCGAGGACGATGCCATCGCCGCCGACTGCTTCGTGCGCGGGCGTGGCGACCGCTGGTTCGCCGACTTGTACGGACTCGCGTGCCTGCGCCTGCGCCGCATGGGCGTGCAGTCGATCAGTGGCGGGGGTGCCTGCACCTACCGCGACGCGCAGCGCTACTATTCACACCGCCGCGACGGGCGCTGCGGCCGCATGGCCAGTCTGATCTGGATCGCCGGCGACTGAAGTCGCGCGCGTGCGGAAATCGCCCGGAGGCTCTACACTCCGACCAGCGCGGATGTGTGGAACTCGCGCGGTACCTACGAAGAAGCCATGCACGGGTTGACGGTGCGTGCGGAGGAAGAATCGCGGACCTGCGGCGGGGCGGGTGCGTGCTCCCATGCGCGGTGACCGTGCACTCGAATTGCGGAGCCTGGGGATCACGGATCATGTTCAGACACCGAACTTTCGTCAGCAGCATCAACCTTCGCCGTCTCGCGCTGCCGGCCGCAGCCGCGGCGCTGGCCTTCAGCGATTCCGGCCTCGCGCTGAACTTCGAACTCGGAGGCACCGAGGTCAAGCTCGAAAACCTGGTGTCGATCGGTGCGTCGATGCGGATGCAGAAACGTGACGACCACCTGGTCGGCAAGTCGAGCCTGCATCCGGGCCTGTGCGTCGCCCGCGTCGGTGACGACGGCTCCTCGGGCCCCGATCCTTCCGGCAACAACACCTTTTCCGGCGATACCTGCAGCGCCACGCGTCCTTCGCAGGACGGCAACGGCACCGCCAACGACTACTACGTGCGCCAGACCGGCAGCTACCAGCCCAACGGCGACAACGGCAATCTCAACTTCGACCGCTACGACATCGTCCACGCGACCGCCAAGCTGACCAGTGATCTCACGGTGGATCTGTTCGGCTTCAACATCTTCGCGCGCGGCCTCTACTTCTTCGATGCGAATTACGACGATTTCCGCGAACTGCACCCGGACACGACGCTGCAGCCGCGGCGCACGGACTACCCGGATTCGGCGCGCAAGGTCAATGCCAACGACTTCCAGATGCTGGACTACTTCGTCAGCCGCGCCTTCGAGGTCGGCGGCCGTCCGGTCAGCGCGAAGCTCGGCAACCAGGTGATCAACTGGGGCGAGAGTGGTTTCCTGGCACTCAACAGCCTCAACACCCTCAATCCGTTGAACCAGGCGCTGCTGCGCATTCCGGGCTTCGACATCAAGGAGCTGTTCCTGCCGGTCGGCATGTTCAGCGTGAATGCCGACGTCATGGACGGGCTCAACGTCGAAGCCTTCTATCAGTACGAGTGGAAGCCGTTCGTACTCGATCCCGCCGGCAGCTTCTTCTCGTCGGCCGACATCCTCGGCGCCGGTGCGACCTACGCGATGCTGTCCTTCGGCAAGGCGCCGGAAGATCCCCTGGAGCTGTACCGGCCCTACCGCAATCCGAACGATCCGGCGGCGGTGCTCGGCTCGCAGTCGGATCGGACGATGGCGCGCAACTTCGACGAGGAGAAGGCGCGCAGGCCCAAGGACGGCGGCCAGTACGGCGTCGCGCTCAAGACCTATCTGGAAGGTCTGAACAACGGCACCGAGTTCGGTTTCTACTTCGCCAACTACCATTCGCGCGTGCCCACCATCGGCCTGATTGCCGCCGACGCGACCTGCATTCCCGACTCGCCGCTGCCGCCGCAACTGCAGAATCCGGCGACCAATTTGGCGGCGCTGCTCAACCCTTCGGGCTGCGGCGTGCCGCTGGCCAACTTCCAGGCGCTGGCGCTGCAGCAGGCCGGGCAGAGCGTCACCTATCAGCCGTCCACCGGCGCCAACGACCCGCTGCCGGTGGGCTCAGTCAGCTATTTCGCCGAGTACCCGGAAGACATCCATGTCTTCGGCGTGTCGTTCAACACGACGCTGGGCGACTGGGCCTGGTCGGGCGAGTACGCCTTCCGTCCGAACCTGCCGGTTCAGGTCCACATCACCGACCTGGTGTTCGCCGGCCTGCAGCCGGCCTTCCCGGCACAGGACTTCTCGCTGGGCGTCGCGACGCTGCCCGGCCGGCGCACCGCGGTGCCGGATTTCGTGTCTGGCTATCGCGGCGTGCAGTATGGTCCCGGGGACTACATCCGCGGCTACGAGCGCATGAAGGTCGGCCAGCTGGGCACGACCTTCCTCAAGACCTTCGGTGGCGACAACCTGCTCAATGCCAGCCAGATCGTGTTCCTGCTGGAGCTCGGCCTGACGCACGTGCTCGATTTCCCCGACATCTCGGAGCTGCAGTTCCAGGGCGCCGGTGTCAACACGCACATTTCCAACGGCGCCGACGGCAGCGTCGGCATCAATCCGCGCGACGTGCGCACCGATCCGAACGATCCGACCACCAACCGCGGCACCGCGACCCTGCGGCAGAACCCCACGGCGCATCCCGACCAGGCGGGTTTCGGCACGGCGCTGTCCTACGGCTACCGCCTGGTGACGCTGACCAAGTACGAGAACCTGTTCTGGGGCATCAACTTCGAGTTCCTCAATGCCCTGTTCCACGACGTCGAGGGCGTGGCGCCGGGGCTGGGCCAGAACTTCGTCGAGGACCGCATGCAGATCCTCTCCGGTATCCGCTGGGACTACCTGTCCACGTACACGGGTGAGATCCGCTACACCTGGTTCACCGGCACGCACACCCGCGACGCCACGCACGACCGCGACAACCTGCTGGTCTTTTTCGGCTATCAGTTCTGATGCGGGCGTCGCGCTGGCTGGTCCTGCCGCTGCTGGCCTGCGTGGGTGCCGCCGCGGCGCGCGTGACCGATGACCAGGCGGCGCGGCTGGGCGGCGAGCTGACACCGCTGGGCGCAGAACGCGCCGGCAACGACGAAGGCAGCATTCCGGCGTGGAGCGGTGGCCTGACGGTGCCACCGCCCTGCTTCGGCGGTGCCGGTGCGCGCTACTGCGAACCCTATCCGGACGACCGGCCGCTGTTCGTCATCACCGCGGCGAACCTGACGCAGCACGAGCACCGGCTCAGCCCGGGTCAGATCGCCCTGCTGCGCCAGTTCCCGGACAGCTACCGCATGCCCGTCTATGCGACGCGCCGCTCGTTCGCCAATCCCGATTTCGTCTATGCGGCGACCCTGCAGAATGCCACGAGGGCCGAACTCAAGGAGGAGGGGCTGGCCCTGCTCGGCGCGGCGACGGGGGTCCCGTTCCCGATTCCGGAAACCGGCGCCGAGGTGATCTGGAATCACCGTACCCGCTACCGCGACCAGGGCGTGCGGCGCTGGAACAACCAGTTTGCCGTCAACGCCTCGGGCGACTACGGCCAGATCAAGCTGCGCGAGGACGTGCTGTATCGCTACAGCCAGCCGGGTGCGACCCCGGCGTCGCTGGACAACGTGCTCTATTACTTCCTGCAGGTCACGCTGCAGCCGCAACGTCTGGCGGGCTCCGTGCTGTTGATTCACGAGACGCTGGACGGCGTGCGCGAGGCACGCCGCGTCTGGCAGTTCAATCCCGGCCAGCGCCGCCTGCGGCGCGCGCCCAATGTCGGCTATGACAATCCGGGCATCGGCGCCGACGCGCTGCGCACCGACGACCAGAGCGACGGCTTCAATGGACCCCTGGACCGCTACCGCTGGAAGCTGCTCGGCAAGCGCGAACTGATCGTGCCCGCCAACAGCTATCGCCTGCACAGCGATACGCTGCGTTACGTGGACATCCTGCGCAAGAACCACATCGACCAGGATCTGACCCGCTACGAGCTGCGACGGGTCTGGGTCGTGGAGGCGCAGCTGCGTCCAGCCACGCCGCATGTCTATCGACGGCGCGTGTTCTACGTGGACGAGGATGGCTGGCAGATCCGCGTGGTCGATCTCTACGACGCGCGCGAGAAGCTCTGGCGTGTGCAGGAGCTGCATTCCGTCATCGCCTACGACAAGCCTTACGAGCTACCGGTGTGCGAAACGGTGTACGATTTGCAGCACAAGCGGTACTTGGCGCAGGCACTGAACAACGAAGATCCGGAAACGGTGACGCTCGTCCGCGACGTCGAACGCTTCGAGCCGGGGGCGGTGTCCAAGTTCGTCAGGGAGTGAACGCGCGGTTGAGGAGTCTTCCGTGGACGGCCGAGGTGCCGGACGGGGACGGGAAGTGAGCACACCCGCGATGGGGCGTGCGGACAGAATAGAGGGGAACAGATGAACATGCGCAAGAACCGCTGGTTCGGCAGCCTCGCGGCCGGCCTGCTGCTGGGCTCCATGGCGGTGTGGGCCCAGGACGGTGCGGATGGCGCCGATGGCGGCGCGCCGTCGGTGAAGTCCCTGCCGTCGGAGATACTGCCGAGAACGCCCAAGAGCCTGCTGCTCGACATCGTCAATACCGGCGCGCGCCTGATTGCGGTCGGCGATCGCGGCGCCGTGATCGTCTCCAACGACGGCCAGGACTGGGTGCAGGTGCAGACCCCGACGCGTTCGGCGCTGACCGCGGTGGATTTTCCCGATCCCGACCACGGCTGGGCGGTGGGTCACGATGCAGTGATCCTGCATACCGCCGACGGTGGCCGCACGTGGGCGCTGCAGCACTTCGCGCCGGAACTGGAGAAGCCGCTGCTCGACGTGCTGTTCCTCGATGCCAGCCGCGGCTTCGCCGTTGGCGCCTACGGCCTGATGTATCAGACCGACGATGGCGGGCAGACCTGGAACGAGGTGGATTCGCCGATTCGCGCAGGTGAGCTGCACTTCAATGCCATCACGCGCCTCAATGACGGCACGCTGTTCATCGCCGGCGAGCAGGGCACCCTGGCGATGTCGGCCGATGAGGGGCGGACCTGGACCATGGTGAAGTCGCCCTATGAAAGCTCGCTGTTCGGGGCTGCACCGCGGGGCGAAAAAGGCGTGGTGATCTTCGGTTTGCGCGGCAATGTGTTCGTCGCCGACGATGCGCGCAATCCCGTCTGGCGCGAGGTCAACACCGGCTCGGTCGCGTCAATGTTCGGCGCCACGCAGACCGACGACGGGCGTCTGGTGATGGTCGGCCTCAACGGCAACATCATGGTTTCGGCGAACGGCATGGATCATGTCGAGCTGCTCAAGTCGAAAGCCGGTACGCCGCTGTCCGCGGCGATCGGCTTCGGCGGCGGGATTCTCGCGGTCGGCGAATCCGGCGTGCAGCCGATCGCACTGCGCTGACGGGCCGGCAAGAACACCAAAGGGGACAAACCATGGCTGGCAAAGTAGCGTTCAACCAGGAAGCCATACTCGCCGTCGTCGAGCCGATCATTTACGGCAAGCGCGTGCTGATGCTCGTGCTGCTCGGCGTGCTGACGGCGCTGTTTGCCTGGTTCGCGGCGGGCACGCACGTCGATGCCGGATTCGACAAGTCGATTCCGCTCGAGCACCCGTACATGAAGGTGCTCAAGCAGTACGAAGATGATTTCGGCGGTGCCAACACCGTGCTCGTCGCGCTGATCCAGAAGGACAAGAGCCACGACATCTACAACGAGCACTTCCTGACCAAGCTCAAGCAGGTCACGGACGAGATCTTCTTCCTGCCCGGCATCGACCGCTCGCGCGTGTCCTCGCTGTTCACGCCGGACGTGCGCTTCGTCGAGGTCGTCGAGGGTGGATTCGCCGGCGGCAACGTGATCCCGGCCGAGTATCAACCCAACGAGTACTACTTCAATCTGGTGCGCGGCAACGTCGGCAAGGGCGGCCACGTCGGCCGTTACGTGTCCAAGGACCAGCGCGGCGCGATGGTGTTCTCGGAGCTGCTGGAAGTCGATCCGGTCACCGGCAAGAAGCTCGACTACCGCGAAGTCGCCCGCCAGCTCGAACAGAAGATCCGCGGCCAGTACCAGGACGACCAGATCGACATCCATATCGTCGGCTTCGCCAAGGTCATCGGCGATGTCACCGATGCCGCGAACGAAGTGGTCATGTACTTCTTCGTCGCCCTGGGCATGACCTTCATTCTGCTGATCCTCTACCTCGGCAGCTTCAAGCTCTCGATCCTGCCGCTGGTGTGCTCGTTCATCGCGGTGATCTGGGAGTTCGGACTGCTCACCGCGTCCGGCTTCGGTCTCGATCCGTTTGCCATCCTGGTGCCGTTCCTGATCCTGGCGGTATCGGTGTCACACGGCGTGCAATACACCAGTTCCTGGGTGTCGGAGCTGGCGACCGGCAAGAACGGCTATGACGCCTCGCTGGAGACGTTCCGCCGCCTGGCGATTCCGGGCACGACGGCACTGATCACCGACCTCGCCGGCTTCCTGACGATCCTGCTGATCCCGATCGACATCATCCGTGAAATGGCGATCAATGCCTCCTTCGGCATGGCCGCGATCATCGTGACGAACAAGATCCTGATGCCGATCTGGCTGACGTATATGAACGTCAAGGACGTGGAGACCTTCGTCCAGAAGCAGGAAGCCCGCGAGTCGGTCCTGCTGCCGCTGTTCCGCGCGATGACCGTGGTCACGCGGCCGGTGCCGGCGGCGATCGTGATCATCGTCAGCGCCGTCGCGTTCGGCTTCTCGCTGTGGATGTCGAAGGGCATGCTCTACGGCGACTCGCAGGCCGGTGTGCCGGAACTGCGTCCGGACTCCCGCTACAACAACGATTCGAACGCGATCACCGCCAACTTCACGATCGGCACCGACATCATCAAGGTCATCGCCGAGACCGATCCCGAGGCCTGTATCAAGTTCGACGTGATGGAGCAGATCGACCGCTTCGGCTGGCACATGGAGAACGACGAGGGCGTGGCCTCGATCCTGTCCCTGCCGTGGGCCGCGCGCACCGTCAACTCCGCGTTCTCGGAGGCCGCTCCGAAGTTCAAGGTGCTGCCGCGCAACCAGTACGTCATGGTGCAGGCGATCACGCCGATCCCGACTTCGTCGGGCCTGCTCAATCCCAACTGCGCGGCCATGGCGGTGTTCCTGTTCACCAAGGACCACAAGGCCGAGACGCTGGCACGCCTGACCGACGAGGTGAAGGCGTTCAACGCGGCCAATGCCAAGCAGTGGTTCGAGCTCAATCCCGGCGTCGATGCCGCTTACTGCGATCGCAAGAACGCCGCGCGCAGCACCTGGCTCGACGCCAAGGTCGCGCTGAAGAAGCAGATCACCCAGCTCAAGGCGCGGAACTTCAGCGACGCCGACGTGGACGCGCATGCGCGGGTGATCGAACTGCGCAAGCGCGTCGACGAGAGCAAGCTCGCCCTCGACGGTTACGACAAGGCCTGCCCGGTCAACTTCGCGCTGGCCAGCGCCCAGGGCGGCGTGATGGCGGCGTCCAACGAAGTCGTCAAGGCCAAGGACAAGCCGATCCTGTACTACGTCTATGCGGTGATCATCGTCTTCCTGTGGCTGTCGTTCCGCAACGTCGCCGGCGTGTTCTCGATCCTCGCGCCGCTGTACCTGGTGTCGGAGATGATCGTTGCGCTGATGGCCATGACCGGCATCGGCATGAAGGTCGCCACGCTGCCGGTGGCGGCGCTGGCGGTGGGTATCGGCGTCGACTACGGCATCTACATCTATTCGACGATCGAGGAGTTCGTGAAGAAGGGCAAGAGCCTGGCCGATGCCTACTACGAAACCTTGCGCATGACCGGCAAGCCGGTGATGTTCACCGGACTGGTGCTGTCGGGCTCGGTGGCGACCTGGCTGATGTCCGGCCTGCAGTTCCAGGCCGACATGGGCCTGCTGCTGACCTTCGCGTTCTTCGCCAACATGATCGGCGCGATCGTCGGTTGTCCGGCGATCTGCCGTTACCTGATGAAGTTGCCGAACGGTTGACCCGGCGGCGGCTTGCCGGGTCTGTACGGGCCCCGTCCGTCGGGACGGGGCCCATGCACTTCAGATTCGCGCGGGTCGGACCGTCGGTCCCGGTACCTGGAACAGCTCCCGGTCGTCGAGTCGCAGCGCCGTCAGCGGTCCGCCCCAGACGGCGCCCGTGTCCAGACCCCAGACACCCCACTGCGGCCATTCGATGCGGCCGAGTGTGGACCAGTGGCCGAAGACCAGGGTCGTATCGCGGCTGGCGCGTGCGGGCACCGCGAACCACGGCAGCAGTCCGGCGGGTTGCGTTCCGGGCGCGCCCTTGTGGTGGAAGTCCATGCTGCCGTCCGCACGGCAATAGCGCAGGCGCGTCAGCGCGTTGATCACCACGCGCCAGCGGTCCGCGCCGGTCAGCGTCTCGTCCCAGTGCGCCGGATGGTTGCCGTACATCCGGGGCAGGAAACGGCGGCGTGCGTCGGCGTCGCGCAGGACGGCTTGCGCCTCGGCGGCCAGCGCCAGCGTCTGGTCCGCGGACCATCGCGGCAGCACACCGGCGTGCACCACCAGGGTCGCCGTGTCGGGGTCACGCCAGGCCAGTGGCTGTTCCGCAAGCCAGGCGAGCAACTCGCCGGCGTCGGCGGCATCCAGCACGTCGGCCAGGCCATCCCCCGGCTTGCCGATGCCCTGTGCGAGGCCGAGCAGGTGCAGATCGTGATTGCCCAGCACGCTCGACGCGCTCGCGCCCAGACTGCGCACGAGGCGCAGGACACCGGCCGAGTCCGGCCCGCGCGCCACCAGATCGCCGGTGCAGACCAGGCGGTCGCGGCCGGGATCGAAGCGGCACAGATCGAGCAGGCGTTCGAGGGATGCGCGACAACCCTGGATGTCGCCGACAATGTAAGTGGCCATCGCAATCGAGTGATGAGCGGATCGCAGCCGATGAACGGTATCAAACCGCCTGCCCGTCAGCTTTGACGCTGTACCGCCGCAACACCATAGTACTCACACGTACGGCGGAGTGCCGGCCTGGTCCATAGGAGCGGTCCATGTTGATTGAGTTTATCGAGCAGTTGCGCGCCTTCATCAAGGACGAGCGCGGCGCCAGCGCGGTGGAGTACGGCCTGATCGTCGGCCTGATCGCCGTGGCGCTGATCGCGGTCCTGCTGTTGGTCGCCGGCGATCAGAGTTCCGGTCTGTACGGCCTGTTCCAGGCCGTTGCCGATCAGGTCACCGGCGCCGGCACACCCTCGACGCCGTAAGATCTAACATCCATACCTCCGCTCGAAGGCGGAGGGATGTGGTGGGCGCCCCCGGCAAGCGAAGGCGCGATAACTATGACGGCTCCGGACCTCGAGTCTGCCTGAGCCGGTGGGGCGTGCGCCGCAGTGCGGACGGCACGGGTGCCGATACGCGGGGGCGGACGGGCAGGGGTGCAGCGATGGGCATGAACGCAACGAGTCCAGCGGGGTCGAGGGGGCGGCGCGAGACCGGCGCGGCGCTGGTCGAGTTCGCCTTCGTCTTTCCGATCCTGTTCCTGCTGGTCTATGGCGTGATCGTCTACGCCTACGTTTACGTGATCCAGCAATCGATCACTTACGCCGCCCAGGAGGCTGCCGAGGCGGCGGTCGCGGTGTCGCCCGCGGTGGACGACTATTTCACGCAGCAGCAGACGGTGGTGCGCGCGACGGCGGTGTCGGCACTGTCCTGGTTGCCGCCGAAGCAGCGCGAGCGCGTGCTGGGCGCTGCCGGCGAGAAGGTGGACGTGCAGCCCTGCCTCAAGGGCGCGTCCGGATGTCCCGTCGATACCGATGCCCTGCGCGTGACGCTGCGTTTCACCGTGCGCCCGGACAGCTCCAACTGTTCTAAGGACGCACTTTTCCCTATGCTTAACCTGTATTTCGTGGGCTGTGTGCCGCCGCTGCCAGAAACCTTGACTGCGACCGCAGTCGTCCGGATCTGAACGCGGCCTGTCGGGGAACAGGAGAGTTCGCATGAGCAGCACGACGCTGAAGATCGTCGCTGTGGTCGCGGTACTGCTGGCGGTCGTGCTCGCCATCATCGGTTTTCAGATGAGCCGCAACTACGCCGAGCAGGCGCAGAAGGCGCAGCAGCGCGTGCAGCAGCAGGAAGTGCAGCAGACGCTGGCCGTGGTCGCGCTCAAGCCACTGGCGGCGTACAAGCCGATCGCGCGCGACGCGGTCGCGCTCGTGCCGGTGTCGGTCGTGCCGGCCAATCCCTACGAAAGCATCGACGATGTGGTCGGCAAGGTGCCGCTGGTCGATGTCGATGCCGGTGCGCCGGTCACGCGGCGCTACTTCAAGGAAGGCAACGTGCTGGCGCGCATCATCCCGCCCGGCCATCAGGCGGTTTCCGTGGAGGTCAACGACGTCATCGCCGTGGGCGGTTTCGTGCGCCCGGGGGATATCGTCGATCTGCTGCTGTACCTGCGCGGCGGCGCCGGGGTCGATGAACCGCAGTCGCGCGTGCTGCTCAAGGACGTGCGTGTGCTCGCCTACGAGGAACGCATCATCGACCGCCCGGAGGGCATCAAGGAGGACGAGAAACAGCGTTCGCGCGTGCGCACGGCGGTGCTCGCGGTGCCGGACAAGGACACCACGCGCGTCATGCTGGGCGCGAGCCTCGGCGAGCTGCGCCTGGCCTTGCACAGTCCCGGCGAACCGGTGGCAGCGGAGACGGCGGCCGCGGCACCGGACAAGGCGATCGGGGTGAGCGAGCTGACGCGCATCCGGCCGCCGCCTTCGGTGCAGCCGACTCCGCCCCCGCCGAGTGTCGAAATCCTGCGCGGCAGCGCGCGCGAAGTCGTGACCACCCGCTAAAGGCAACGTCATGAAACAAGCATTGATCCGCATCTGCTTGGCCTGTCTCGTGGCGCTGACCGCCGGCCCCGCCGCGGCGGTGGACCCCGGCAAGGTCCTGATCGTCGAAAAGGGCACCCACAAGCTGCACCGCGAATCCACCGAGGTGACGCGCGTCGCCGTCGGCAATCCCGAGATCGCGGACGTCAACGTCATCAATCGCCGGGAGGTGCTGGTCACCGGCAAGGCGCTGGGCGTGACCAGCCTGCTGGTGTGGACCAAGTCCGCGCCGGCGCCCAGGGAGTACCGCATCCGCGTCGGCACGGTGCGCGATCCGCTGCGTCCGCCGCAGGCGGATCCGGAGCTGGCGCGGGCCGCGATCGACGAGGGACGCGCACTGTCCGGTCAGCTGCCCAATCTGATCGCCCATCGCCGTGCGGCGCAGGCGGCGCAGGCGCCGCGCGAAAACGCGATCAGCGACAGCAGCACGGTGGCGCTCGACACCCAGGTGCTGACCAAGATCAAGGTCGCCGAAGTCAGCCGTTCGACCGCGCAGCAATATGGGCTTGGACTGGGTTACACGCGTACCGGCAGCAACAGCACGGTGACGCTGGCGGCGCCGACGCGCTCGGCGACGCTGCTCGACAACGCGTTCAGCCTCGTCTTCGGGCGGGATCTGGGCGACAACGGCCGCATCGATGCGGTCCTGGATCTGCTCGAGAGCCGCGGTCTGGCGCGGGTGCTGGCCGAGCCGAGTCTGGTGGCGATGAGCGGACAGACCGCGACCTTCCTGGCCGGCGGCGAGTTTCCCGTGCCGGTCAGCCAGAGCGGCACCAACAGCGGCGGCATCTCGGTGCAGTACAAGGAATTCGGCGTGCGCCTGTCGCTGTCGCCGACGGTGCTCGCGCGCGACCGCATCGCACTCAAGCTGGCGCCGGAAGTCAGCGATCTCGACTTCTCCGCCGGCATCCAGGTCGGGGGCGTCGCGGTCCCGGCGCTCAAGGTCCGGCGCACCGATACGACCATCGAACTCGGCGACGGCGAGACCTTCCTGATTTCCGGTCTGGTGCGCAGCGACCTGATCAACAGCGTGGACAAGTTCCCGGGGCTCGGCGACATTCCGATCCTCGGGGCGCTGTTCAAGTCGAGTCAGCTCGACCGCGAGGACCGCGAGCTGGTCATGGTCGTGACCCCGCATCTGGTGCGGCCGATCGCGCGCGGCGCGCGGCAGCCCAAGCTGCCGGGTGCCGAGTACGACCGCTACGACCCTGGCTGGGCGCGCACCATCTTCCTGGAGAACGGTGACTTCGCTGCGGGATTCAGCCGCTAGAATCCCGGTTTCGAGACCCCGGATGCCCACATCATGAAGACCCAGGCTGTCGTCGTCGCCGACGATCCCGTGTACCTGAGCTGGCTGGAAAACGCCGCGGGGCAGGGGGCCGAGTTTTCGCTGGTGCGGCCGCTCGACGCGGAGGATCTGATCGAACGCGTGCAGTTGATGGGGCGCGTCGATGTCGTGTTCTTCCAGTTCGAATCGGCGAATCTCGATGCGCGCATCAGCATGATGGAACGCCTGGCGGAGCGCATGCCGGACCTGCCGATGGCCGGTCTGGGCCCCGACAGCAATCCCGACATCGTGCTCGCGGCGATGCGCGCCGGGGCACGCGATTTTCTCGTGCTGCGCCGTGACGAGAGCGACGTCGCCGCGCTGCTCGGCAAGCTGCTGCGGCGCACCGCGCCGGCGACGCGGTCGGCGCAGAAGCAGGGCAAGATGATCGCGGTGTTCGCCGCACATCCGAGCGCGACGATCGCCTTCGTCGCCGAGCACCTGGCGCTGTCGATGGTCGAATCCCTGCCGCGCAGCGAACCGGTGCTGCTGGTCGATATGGCGACGCCGGCGGGGGCCGGGGCGATCTTTCTCAACGTCAATCAGTCCTACAGCGTGCTGGATGCGATCAACGACGTGTATCGCTGCGACCAGACGCTGGTCGATACCGCGTTCGCCAAGCACGCCAGCGGCCTGTACCTGCTCAGCCTGCCGGAGGATCTGGTCGGCCGTCCGCAGGCGAACTTCGAGGAGTTCATCAAGCTGCTGCAGGTGCTGCGCGGGCTGTTCGCCTGCGTCGTCGTCTCCTTCGACGGCCATCTGCCGCTGGAGACCATCGCCGGGCTGGTGACGCAGGCCGACCGCTCCCTGCTGCTGACCGACCAGTCGATCATCAAGTCGCGGCACAGCAAGTACCTGCTGCGCGCGCTGCGCCTGGAGGATTGCCCGCTCGATCGCACCGCACTGGTCGTGGACAACTACCGCCGCCGGATCGGCCTGGAGCCGGAGAATCTCGCCGAGATTCTCGATCTGCCGGTGCTGGGAACGCTGTCGGCCGGCAATGGCCACGCGCGCGTGCAGGCGATGAACGCCGGCGAGCCGCTGTTCACGGTGGCGCCCAAGGATCCGTTCTGCACGGACGTGCGTGCGCTGGCGGCGGCGGTCCTCAGCGGTCAGGCCCGCGCGCAGAGCGCCACGGGCGGCCTGCTCAGCCGACTGTTCGGTTAGGGATGCGCTGGGGCGGGAGCACCACGTGAGCACGGTCCACACCGATCCGCAGATCACGCGCTTCCGGCTGTCGGACCAGTACCAGCAGCTCAAGAACAGCTTCCACCGCCATCTGATCCAGCAGATCGAGGAACGCAATCTCGACATCGACCGCTGGGACGAAGTCAAGATCGAACGCTTCGTCACCGAGCAGATGCGGCGTTATGTCGTCGAGCAGCGCCTGCCGGTCAACCAGCGCGAATCCGAAGCGCTGGCCCGCGATGCCCGCGATGAACTCATGGGTTTCGGCCCGATCCAGACGCTGGTCGATGACGACAGCGTCAACGACATCGTCGTCAACGGCCCGAACAGCGTGTTCATCGAGCGCGACGGCAGGCTCTACACCGCGCCGGTGCGATTCTTCAATGACGCCCACGTCGTGCGCGTGATCCAGCGCATCCTCGCGCCGATCGGCCGCCGCGTCGATGAATCCACGCCGATGGTCGATGCGCGACTGCCCGATGGCTCGCGCGTCAACGCCATCATTCCGCCGATCGCCCTCGACGGTCCGTGCATTTCGATCCGCAAGTTTCGCAAGCAGCCGCTGCTGGCCGACGACCTGCTGCGTTACGGCACGCTGAGCCAGACCGAGCTGGAATACCTGCGCGAACGCGTGGAGAAGCGTACGAACCTGCTGGTCGTCGGCGGTACCGGCTCGGGCAAGACCACCTTCCTGAACCTGCTGTCGCAGTGGATTCCGGCCGACGAGCGCATCATCACGGTCGAGGACGCGGCCGAACTGCGCCTGCACCACAGTCACGTCGTGCGCCTGGAGACGCGCCCGCCCAATCTGGAGGGCGAGCGTGCGGTCACCGCGCGTGATCTGGTGCGCAACGCGCTGCGCATGCGTCCGGACCGCATCATCGTCGGCGAGGTGCGCGGCAACGAAGTGCTCGACATGCTGCAGGCGATGAACACCGGCCACGATGGTTCGATGACGACGCTGCACGCCAACAGCTGCCGCGACGCGATCCATCGCCTCGAACTGCTCGCCGGCTTCGCCGGTTACACCGGCAGCGAGATCACCTTCCGCGGCCAGGTCGCTTCCGCGATCCAGCTGATGGTGCACGTCAGCCGTCTCAAGGGCGGCGAGCGTCGCGTCATGTCGATCACCGAGATCCTCGGCACGCGCGGCCACGAGATGCTGATGCGCGACCTGTTCCGATATGACCTCGAACGCGGCGAGCACATCGATTGCCGGGAGGCGGTTTGATGGCCATGTACGTGTTCTTCCTGTTCGCGCTCGCGCTGGCCGGCCTGGCGATCTGGTTCTTCGCCAGCGCCGGCCAGCGCGAGCGCGAGGAAGAAGTCCTGCTGCGGCTGCGCGCGATGGGGGGCGACGAGGCGGCCTACGTGATCCGGCACGGCGACGGCCAGATCCGCAATCCGGTGCTGCGCTGGGCCTGTCATCTGATCTGGCGCACCGGCTCGGACATGAATGCCGACACGGTGGCCCGCATCCTGCTGGTGCTGGGCCTGCTGGCGGTCATCGCCGTCGCCGTGCTGGGCCTGTTCGGTGGGCTGTGGGCCACCGGCGTGGTCATCGCCTTCGGCTGGGCGTGGCTGAGCCGGCGCGCGGCGCAGCGGCGCGCGAAGATCACCGAGCAGCTGCCGGCGTTTCTCGAAGCCGTGATCCGCGTGCTCGCCGCCGGCAACACGCTCGACGAGGCGATCTCGGCGTCGGCACGCGAAAGCCCGGAGCCGATCCGTCCGCTGTTCCTGAGTGTCGGCCGGCAGGTGCGCCTGGGTGCGCCGATCGAGGCCGTGCTGATGGAGACCGCGGAGATCCACCGTCTGCGCGATCTCAAGGTCATGGCGCTGGCGGCGGCGATCAATCGCAAGTACGGCGGCAGCCTGCGCAACGTGCTGCGCAGCCTGATCCAGGCGGTGCGTGCACGCGACACCGCGGCCCGCGAACTGCGCGCGCTGACCGCCGAGACACGCTTTTCCGCACTGGTGCTGTCGATCATCCCGGTCGGACTGATGCTCTACATCTTTGCGCAGAACCCGGATTACTACCGCAACATGTGGGCGGACGGGGTCGGCCGCGTCTTGCTGGTGCTGTCGGTCAGCCTGCAGCTGGCCGGCATCTTCGTCATCTACCGCATGATGCGTTCGACCGAGGAGCCATCGTGACCCCGGTGCTGTTCGCCAGTCTGGTGGCCGGCGCGATCCTGATCGCGCTGTTCGGTGTCGGGGTTGTCGCCATTCTGCTGCTGCGTGCGCGCGCCGAGTCCCACATCCGCCAGCGCCTGGCACCCGAGGCGGGCGGGCTGGAGGCCTTCGAGGATACGCCGAGCACGCCGTTGCTGGCCTCGATGGCGCGCGGCGGGCGCGTGATGGAGGGCATCGTCGATACCGAGGGCGAGAGCGGCCGCCTGCTGTTGCAGGCCGGCTGGCGGCGCGCCGACCAGCGCGTGCTCTGGTACGCCTTCCAGGCGGCATTGCCGGTATTGCTCGCGGCGCTGGTGCTGGTGTTCTGGGCCTTCGCGCAGGTGCCCAACAAGGGCATCATGCTGCTGCTGTTCAGCTTTGCCGCGATCGTGCTGGCCTTCCTGCTGCCGCGCTGGATCCTGCGCGGCGTCGCGGCGTCCCGGCAGCGGCGGATCAAGAGCGAAGTGCCGCTGTTCCTGCATCTGCTCGTGCTGCTCTTCGAGGCCGGGCTGTCGTCGCGGCAGGCGCTCGCGAGCCTCGTGCGCGAGGGGCGCGGCGTACTGCCCGAACTCGGCCTCGAACTGGAGCTGCTGATCCGGCAGCTCGATGCCGGCGCCGACATCGCCGAAGCCTTGAAGAACCTGTCCGAGTCCGTGGCCGTCGAGGACCTGAGCACCGTGCTCGCGGTGCTGCGCCAGGTGGACCGCTACGGCGGCGAGGTGCGCGAGCCGCTGCTGGAGGCGTTGGGCGTCATCGAGGAGCGGCGCAGCCTGGATTTGCGCGAGCGGGTCAACCTGCTGTCCGGGCGCATGACCGTGGTCATGGTCATGTTCTTCTTCCCGGCGCTGCTGGTGTTCGTCGCCGGGCCGGCATTCCTCGCCCTGATCCGGGCGCTCGGAGAGGTCAATGTGCGCTGAGCGCGGCCTCTGTGCACTCGTCGCGGCGCTGCTGCTCGGCTTGGGCGGCTGCGCGCTGCCGCAGCGCGTCGATGCGCCGCAGGCCACGGCGGCCGGCGCGGCCGAGTCGCGGCGTGTCTATACCGACTTGATCCGGTCGATGCTCGAACAGCGCCAGTACTACGCGGCGCTGGCCCATGTGCAGGAACGGCAGCGCGAGGGCGGTGACCGCGACGAGCTGCGTTACCTGGAAGCGGAGGCGCGCCGGGGTCTGGGCCAGTTCGAGGCGGCCGACGCACTCTACAAGGGTCTGCTGCGTTCGCCGCAGGCCGCGCGCGCCTATCACGGGCTCGGCCTGCTGCACGCGGGGCGCGATCTGAATGCGGCCGCGTTCTATCTGCGCGAAGCGGCGCAGCGCGCGCCCACCGACGCCGACGTGCGCAACGATCTGGGCTATGCCCTGCTGCGCGCCGGGCGTCATGCGGAAGCCATGACCGAGCTGGCCACGGCCGTGGAGCTTGCGCCGGACTCGGAAAAGGCGCGCAACAACCTCATCCTGCTGTTGCTGGTCCGCGGTGACGAGGCGGCGGTCGGCCGTGTCGTCCGCGACGCCGCAGTGGCGCCGGAGACGGTGTCGCGTCTGCGTCAGCAGGCGCGCATGCTCAGTGCGCCCAGAACCGTTCAAGGAGGCTCGCCATGAACCATCGTAGAGGCATGTTGACCGCGCTGATGATGCTGGGACTGCCGCTGGCCGCGCTCGCGGCCGAGCCGCGCGAACCGGCGGTGGGCGACGACACCCGCACCTGGCTCGAATACCAGGAGAGCGGCCGCGCCGCGCCGCCCGACGTGCGGCCAATGCCGGGCGAGGTCGCCGACAAGGTCTATCAGCGCTACCTGCAGAGCTTCGAGCACAAGATCCCGGAGCGTTACGAGCGTGAGCGCTTCGTGTCGTCGGGGTCCGGTGGTTCGTGACCATGGACGGGCGTCCGCGTCGGTCGGCAGGGGCGGGTCAGCAGGGCCACGCCGGGCCGCGCCGCCAGCGCGGTGCGGTCGCCGTGCTCGCGGCGCTCGCGGTCGCGGCCGGTCTGGTGGCGCTCGCCCTGGCGATCGATGTCGGCCGTCTGTACAGCGCGCAGCGCGATCTGCAGCGCGTCGCCAATCTCGCCGCGCTCGATGCCGCGCGGGTGTCGGGCGGCTGCCTGGGTGAGCCGGACGACCCCGGGCTCGCCGCGTACAACGAGACGCTCGGCAGCATCGAGCGCAATGACGGGCATCGTCACTCGATCGCGCCCGTCGCCGTCGAACTCGGGCGCGAGGTGCGCGCCGGCGGCAAGCGCGTGTTCGAGGCGGTGCCGGGCCGAAGCCGCCAGGCGGTGCGCGTGGTGCTGCGCCGGCCCGCGCCGACCCGCCTGCTGCCGCTGGCACCGGCCGCACCTCAGCTGGTCGCCAGCGCCGCGGCGCAGTCGCGGCCCTATGCCAGCGTGCACGTCGGCAGCCGCCTGATCGACCTCCATCCGGACCTAAACGGGATACTGCCAGCGGCGTTCGGCGGTGCCAGCCCCGGCCTGAGCGGACCCAGCTACCGCAGCCTGTTCGAGGCCAGCGTGCCGGTGGACACGATCATCGACGGCATCGGCGACGAGACTCCGGATTCGGTCGATCGCCGGCCGCTCTCCGTCGCCGAACTGCTGCATCGACTGGCGGATGCGCTCGCGGCCGCAGGCAATGACGCCGCCGCCGCGGCCGCGCAGGCCATCGCCGATGCCTCCGACAGCAGTGCCCAGCTGATGCCCGAGCAGATCGTCGCCGTCGAACGCGACGCTGCCGCCGCGCTCGGCCGCGCGCCGGTCGGCGCCGGCGATCTGACACTGCTGGCGGCGCAGACGGCGGCCGAGCAGCAGGGCGCGCTGATCGACCTGATCGTCACCCTGCCGCCGCCGTTGGGGGACAGCAGCGTCGTGCTGCGCATCCTCGATCCCGGGCAGATCGCGCCGCTGACGCCGGGATCCGGCGGTGAGGGCGAGCCGGAGTTCGCATCGAACACGCAGGCCCTCGTGCAGGCCAACCTGGTGGCGCCGTCGACCGCACTGGGTAGGCCGCTGCAGCTGCCGGTCTGGGTGGAGGTCGCCCAGGCCACGGCGCGCGTCACCGACATCGAGTGCGCGCGTCACGGCCAGCCGCAGGACATCGTCCGCGTCGATGCGCGCTCCAGCATCAGCCGGGTCGGCGTGGGGCGGTTCAACAACCTCGGTGCACCCGCGCCGGTGCCGCAGCCGGCGACCCTGGTGGACGTGAACCTGCCCGCCGGGCTGCTCGGCATACCGGTTCCGGTCCGCGTCCGGGTCACCGGGTCGGCGTTCGTCGATCTGCCGGGTGACGAGCGCTCGCTGGACTTCGCCGGCCCGTACCCGCAGTCGCAGGCGATCGGCCGGACCAACGTCCTGGCGCTCTACGATGCCGTGGCACAGTTGCCGATGAACCTGGCTCTGGACGTGGACATCGCCCCGCTGGGCGGGCTCGGCGCCGTCAGCGGCGCCCTTCTGGCCAGTGCGCGCCAGACCCTGCAGCAGGCGTTGCGCGCCGAGGTGGCCGATGCCTTGGCACTCGCCTCCGATCCTCTTGCGGACGCGCTGGCGCGCGCCGGTCTGACCGTCGGTGGAGCCGACATCACCGTTTATGGCGTGGTCGCCAAGGAGCCGTATCTTTTCACGCGCTAGCCGATCGACGGAGCCCAGCGCGCGCAGGAGCGCATGAACAAGAACGCCTGGCTGACTGCGTTTGCTGGCTTGTGTCTGGCCCTGCTCACGGCGCTGGTCGGCTGGTGCCTGTGGCAGGCGCGTGGATTGCAGCTGCGCCTCGACCATGCCTACGTCGCTGCGGAGGCGGCCCGCGTGCTCGCGCCGTTGCTCGGCCAGACCAGCGGCGACCGGCGCCTGCGCCCTGCAGTGGACGGCCTGATACAGCGCCGGGATCTCGCGCTGCGGTACCTGGCGGTGCGCGACGCCGATGGCGTGCTGCTGACGCGCGCCGGCGTGATCGAGTCGCTGCACCTGCCCTGGGTCCCCGAGGAGGTCCAGCAGCGGCTGCGGCTGCGTGCGTACGCGCTGCTCGGCAGCTCGGGGAGCGAACGCTTGTTCGACGCCGAGCGTCGTCTCGTCGGCAGTTTCGACTACAGCCTCGATCCCGGCGATGTCGATGGCGTGCAGGTGGAGGCGGTGAATGCGCTGCGGCTCGCCGGCTGGCTGGCACTCGCCCTGGCGATTCCGGTCGGCGGCATGTTCGTCGTCGGGCTGCGCCGGCATCTGCGCCAGCCGCCGGCCTGGTCCTGGCGCGCGGACCCGCAGGCGCGGCTTCCGGGCGGCGACGGTGGCGTGGTCGCGCAGGACGATTTCCGCGAGCGTGCCGGCGCACTGCTCGATGCGCTGGACTACGGCATGATCGTCACCGACCGCGAGGCACGCATCCTGTATCTGAACAGCGGTGCCGAACGCCTGACCGGCTGGAGTGCCGGCGACGCGCGCGGCCGCCTGCTGTATTCGGTGTTCCATGCCGTCGATGCGGCCGGCGAGCCGCAGCACAATCCGGCGGAGCGCGTGCTGGAGACCGGACGTGCGCAGGCGCCCGAGATCGGCCAGTTGCGGCAGCGCCAGGGTGCGCTCGTGCCGGTGGAGATGAGCGCCCACCCGGTCCGTGCGCGGCCGGCCGTGCTCGACGGGGCGATGCTGCTGTTCCGCGACACGACGCCGCATCAGCGCGAACTCGATGTGCTGCGCCGCGAGGCGCGCCTGTCACAGGCGGTCGTCGATCACCTCGACGAGGGCCTGCTGACCACCGACATGGCCGGCGTCGTGCGCTCCGCCAATGCGCGCGCCGAGCGCATGTTCGGCTACGCGCGCGACGAACTGGTCGGCTTCACGATCACCAAGCTGATGCCGGTGCCGTTCCTCAACGCGCCCAACGTGCGCATCACCGATTACATCAGCGGACGCGCCGGCGGCGGTCTGCCCAAGGTGGTCGGCTGGCGCAAGGATGCGACGACGTTCCCGGTCGAGCTGTGGGTGCAGACGATGCGCGCCGAAGGTGCCGATGGCCTGGTCGTGATCGTCCGCGACATCAGCGAACGCCTGCGCGGCGAGAATCTGGCCTCGCGCCTGGGCCGCCTGCTCGACAATGCCACCGAGGAGGTCTACATCTTCGACGCGCAGTCGCTGCTGTTCCTCGAAGTCAACCGCGGCGGGCGGCGCAATCTCGGCTACCGCCCGGAACAGCTGACGCGGATGACGCCGCTCGACATGAGCGAGGAACTCGATGCCGACTCGTTCCGAAACTATCTGACCAGCCTGCGCGGCGGCGACACCGACCACGTCGTGTACCGCTGCCGGCACCGGCGCGCCGACGGCAGCAGCTATCCGGTCGAGGTGCGCCTGAATTTCTCGCGCGACGAGGAGCCGCCGGTGTTCATGGCGATCGCCACGAATATCACCGAACGCATCGCCTACGAGGAGAAACTCAATCAGCTCGCGCACTTCGACTCGCTGACCGGACTGCCGAACCGCATCATGCTGTTCGATCGCCTGCAACAGGCGGTGCTGGCGGCGCAGCGCAGTTCGCGCCTGCTCGGCGTGTTCTTCCTCGACCTCGACCGCTTCAAGCAGATCAACGACAGCTACGGGCACGAAACCGGCGACCAGGTGCTGGTCGCCGTGGCCGACCGTCTGCGTTCCACCGTGCGTCCCAGCGATACGGTCGCGCGGCTGGCTGGCGACGAATTCGTGATCATCGCGCCGGGCCTGCGCTCCGACCAGGACGCGGAATTCCTTGCGCAGAAGCTGGTCGAGCGCTTCGAGCAGCCGCTGGACCTGCCGGGGCGCTCGATCACCTCGCGGCTGAGTGTCGGCATCACCCTCTATCCACTCGACGACAGCGATGTCGAAGGCCTGCTGCGGCACGCCGACAGCGCGATGTACCAGGCCAAGCAGAGCGGGCGCGGCTGCTACCGGCTGTTCACCACGCAGATCGATCCGGACCGCCGCCGCCAGCACGAGCTGGAGCGCGACATCCATGCTGCGGTCGCCCTCAACCAGTTCGAGCTGTCGATGGCGCCGGCCTGCGATGCCAACGGCCGCGTCCACGTCCTGCTGAGCCGGCTGCGCTGGCAGCACAGCCGCCACGGCTGGATCGAGCAGGACGAGATCTGGCAGGCGGCGGGTCGCGCCGGCCTGATCGCCGACGTCGAGCTCTGGCAGATCGGTGCGGCCTGCGAGCAGCTGCAGACCGCGGGCGGCTGGAACCTGCCGCGGCTTCCCCACGTCCTGCGGCTTTCGGGCTGGCAGCTGCGCGACCGTGATTTCATCTCGCACGTCCTCGAACTGATCGATCGCTACCACGTGCCGCCGTCCTGTCTGGTGTTCGCCCTGACGCCGGACGGACTGATCGAGGCGGGCAGCCGGCACGCCGACTGCGCGGAGTTGATCCGCCGCGGCGTGCGCTTTGCGCTGCGCCATTTCAACGTGATGCCGGCGAGCAGCGCGTTGCCGCTCTCCTACGTGCTCGCCGCGGGGCCGGTCATCGGCAGTGCCAGCGCGATCCGTGCCTTGCTCGGCGCGATACCGGCCGATACCGGTGTGATCGCGACCCGTGTCGGCAGCGCCGAGGAGCTGGCGCGGGTGCGTTCGGCCGGCATCGACTGCGTTTCCGGGCATGCGATCGCCGCCGACGTCAGCGGGCCGCGCCTGATCGAATGGCTGAAGACCGCGCGTCCGGCGCGGATCAGCCCGTAGAGAGGCAGACGGCCAGCACGTCGCAGCGCGCGCGCTGCACGACGTCTTCCTCGGTGTGGCTGAACAGCGCCGACAGGCCGTGGCGGGGATGATGGCCGACGACGATCAGGTCGGCGCCGAGTTCGCGCGCCGCGCGATGGATCTCGGCAGCGACGCCGCCGCTGGCGACGCGCAGCTGCGCGTCGCCCAGGCCGTGGCGCTCGCACAGGTCCTTGAGCCGCAGTTCGGCCTGGCGCTGCAGCTGGCTGGCCAGGTCCGGCGGTGCCGCCATCAGGGCTTCGCCGGTTTCGAGCGGGATGTACTCGACGACGTGCACGATCGACAGGCGCGCGGCGAACGCGGCAGCCAGGGCCTTGGCGCGCAGGGCGACGCCTTCGCCGTGCTCGTCCAGCGCGATCGCGGCGAGCAGGTGCTGGTAGGTCGGCATGATGGTCTCCTTTCGCGGCCCTGGCCGCGAGTGTCCCGCGTTCGTATTGCAGTTTCCAGTCCAAGCCTCTTCCAATGACACATGAGCCTGAAGGGGGTGCGTGATTCCAACGTGAAGTGAGCCTGAAAGGCCGGCGGGGCGGCGGGATCATCGGAGGATG